>JANMJX010000217.1:0-15967 GCA_031371575.1 Sphingomonadales bacterium | reverse complement strand
ATTTTTCGTCTTGACGAGCCCCTGTTTACCCCATCAGCCTATACGCGTACGCGAGAGATTTTAGAAAAGCAAAATATATCATGCAATTAGTCATCGTTGAATCACCTGCAAAAGCCAAGACAATCGAGAAATATCTGGGCCCCGGATTCAAGGTCCTGGCGTCTTATGGCCATATCCGCGATCTGCCGCCTAAGGATGGCTCGGTCGACCCCGATAACGGCTTTGAAATGCTCTGGGATAATTATGCCGACAAGGCAAAGCAGCTAAAGGCGATAACGGACGAGGCCAAGAAGGCCGACGGCCTGATCCTTGCTACCGACCCTGACCGCGAAGGCGAAGCCATTAGCTGGCACGTGCAGGAAGTTCTGGCGAAGAAAAAGGCGCTACCCGCCAATGTAGGTCGCGTGACCTTTAATGCCATCACCAAGCAGGCCGTGACTGACGCGATGAAGCATCCGCGCGCGCTTGATGTCGATCTTATCGATGCATATCGCGCCCGCCGCGCGCTTGATTATCTGGTGGGTTTCACCCTTTCCCCCATATTGTGGCGTAAACTGCCCGGGGCAAAGTCAGCTGGCCGTGTGCAATCGGTGGCACTGCGTCTCATTGTAGAACGTGAGCGCGAAATCGAAGCGTTCTGTGCGCAGGAATATTGGTCGGTCAAGGCCGGAATGGAGCATAAGGGGCAGAAATTCGACGCCCGTCTGATCCAGTATCTCGGCAAGAAACTCGACAAGATGGATTTGAAGACCGAAACCGACGCTGAAGCGGCTCGCGTTGCTGTCGAATCCGGTAACTTCCGCGTGGAGACCGTCGAGACCAAGCCAGTCACACGGAACCCGCAGCCACCTTTTACGACATCGACATTGCAGCAGGAAGCGGCACGTAAGCTTGGATTTTCAGCAAGCCATACCATGCGTATTGCTCAGGGCCTGTATGAAGACGGCGCCATCACCTACATGCGTACAGACGGGGTTCAAATGGACCACAGCGCCATTTCGGCCGCACGAAAGTCGATCTCCGATCGTTTCGACAGCGGATATTTGCCGGAAAAACCGCGCGTCTATCAGACCAAGGCGAAGAACGCGCAGGAAGCGCATGAGGCCATTCGTCCCACAGACTTCACCAAGGATAAGGTCGGATCAGGCGACCATGGCCGGCTATATGACCTCATTTTCAAGCGTGCGATGGCAAGCCAGATGGCATCCGCACGCATGGAGCGGACGACCGTAGACTTGCTCGATGGGACGGGACAGACAGGGCTTCGTGCAACGGGTCAGGTGATGAAATTCCCCGGTTTCCTAGCGGTCTATGAAGAAGGCATCGACGACAGCGACAGCGAAGATGGCGCAATCCTGCCTGCGATGGCAGCAGGCGACACGCCCGCCAAACATGCCGCAGAAAAGACCCAGCATTTCACGCAGCCGCCACCGCGGTTCTCCGAAGCCACGTTGGTTAAGCGCTTGGAGGAACTGGGGATTGGGCGTCCGTCGACCTATGCGTCAACGATCCAGGTTCTAAAAGACCGCGCTTATGTCCGCGTGGAAAAAAACCGTTTCTTTGCAGAAGAATCTGGACGACTCCTCACAGCATTTCTCGAACGATTCTTTGAGCGTTACGTGGCATATGATTATACCGCTGGTCTTGAAGACCAGCTCGATGAAATTAGCGGTGGCCGAGCAGACTGGCAATCGTTCCTTGATTCCTTCTGGCGCGATTTCAAACCGAAAACCGCCGAGGTGATGGAGCAGAAGCCCTCCGAAGTGACAGCCGAGCTCGACATATTCCTGTCGCCATATCTGTTCCCGGAACGCGAGGATGGCACCGACCCGCGCCTTTGCCCGAAATGCGGCGAAGGAAGGCTTGCATTGCGTGGCGGGAAATTTGGTGCCTTTGTAGCCTGTTCGAATTACCCCGATTGCAAATATACACGCAAATTCGCGCAGCCTGGTGGCGAAAATGTTGAAGACACGGGACCTGAAGTACTAGGCCAGCATCCTGAAACCCAGTTGGAAGTCAGCCGGAAATCCGGACGCTTTGGACCCTATTTCGAAATGGGTGAAGGCAAGGAGGCCAAACGCGCCTCCATCCCCAAGGACATCCCTGCCGAGGATATCGGACTCGAGTGGGCTGTAAAGCTCTTGTCTTTGCCAAGGACCATCGGGACTCATCCGGAAAGCGGTGAGCTCGTAACCGCCAGCATTGGCCGCTACGGTCCCTATCTTGCCCATGCCGGAAAATATGCCCGGTTGCAGTCAACCTTGGAAGTTTTTGAGACTGGTATGAACAGTGCTGTCGTCAAGCTGGCCGAGGCACTTGCAAATCCTGGTCGTGGGCGCGGTGCAGCGCGTGCGCCGCTGAAGGAGTTTGGCAAGCATCCGCGCACAGATGCAGAAATCAAGCTCATGGAAGGCCGATTTGGCCCTTATGTGACCGACGGCACAACGAATGCAACGCTGCCCAAGTCGATTTCACCTGACGAACTGACGCTTGAGGAAGCAGCGCAGCTGATCGATGCCCGCGCGGCAATGCCGTCCAAAGGCAAAGTGAAAAAGAAAGCCGCGCCCAAGAAGAAACCGGCTGCGAAGAAGGCAGCGGCGAAGGCTAAGTCATCATTAAAACCTAAGGCTAAAGCGAAGACTTAGGCCGCATATCGTCGCACCAGCGAAGGCTGGTGCCTATTGCGCCTATAATTCCATTGAGAAGCGTAATGGGCCCCAGCCTTCGCTGGGGCAACGCAGATATGTCAATAAACAATCATCGGCTACTCGACCCACTCGAGGCCGATATCACGGTACAGGCTGCGGTCTTCATCCCATTTTGCGTGCACTTTTACATGCAAATAGAGATGAACCTTCACACCCATGAGCTTGGCAAGCTCGGTCCGCGCGGCCTCGCCGATTGCCTTGATGCGGGTTCCGCCCTTGCCCAAAACTATTGCGCGCTGTGTGGGGCGTGCGACCAGTATCTGCTGATGGATTTCCAGTGATCCGTCCTCGCGCTCAGTATATTTTTCGGTCTCTACCGCACTAGCATAAGGCAGCTCTTCGTGCAGCTGGAGATATAATTGTTCGCGTGTGATTTCGGACGCGATCAATCGGTCGGTTGCATCCGACACCTGATCCTCTGGGAAATGCCATTCACCCTCGGGCATATTTTCGGCCAGCGCCGTCTTGAATTCCTCCAACCCATCGCCCGTCGCTGCACTGATATAATAGATTTGCTCAAAGGCGCATTTGTCGGTCAGCTTTGATGTCAACGCGAGCAGCTTGTCCTTGGCAGCAATGTCGACCTTGTTCAGCACCAGCCATTTGCGCTCGGGGCGATCCTTCAAGCCGTCGAGGATTTTTTCAACCTTTGGTCCCGCGCCAGCACGGCCGTCGACGATCAGCGCAATCATGTCGGCATCTCCGGCACCATCCCATGCCGCAGCTACCATGGCGCGGTCAAAGCGGCGCTGCGCCGCGAAAATACCTGGGGTGTCGACCAGGATAATCTGCGTCTCGCCAGCAAGCGCGACGCCCAGCATCCGCGTCCGCGTCGTCTGCGCCTTCGGGCTGACGATTGCGACTTTCTGCCCGACCAAGGCATTGACCAGCGTAGACTTGCCAGCATTTGGTGCGCCGATGATGGCAACATGTCCGCATCTTTTTGTCATTTATGTGCTTCCAGAAATGCGAGGGCAGCGGCCGTCTCTGCCGCCTGTTTGCTGTTGGCTGTGGCGCTGATGGGCGCGAAGCCCTTCACGGTAACAGTAATTTCAAATCTCATCGCGTGGGGAGGGCCTTCTTTTTTGGTGATGACATATTCAGGAACCTTTTTGCCGTGAGCGGCGCACCATTCCTGCAATTCGGATTTGGGATGTTTGGGTGCGCCATTTGCCGTTTCCAGCAGCGGTCCCCATAATTTTTCGATCAAGGCACGGGCGGCATCAAGACCATGATCAAGATATTGCGCACCGATGACTGCCTCCATGACGTCACCCAATACATTGTCGCTTTGGTTAGCGCCATCATCGCGTGCCTGTTTGCCTAGCCGCATGTGCGGCGGCAAGCCGATTTGCCGCGCTATTTCGGCGCAAGTCGCCCCGGATACCAAAGCATTGAGGCGGTGGGATAGCCTGCCTTCTGCTTCATCCGGGTAACGGTGATACAGCATATCGGCGATGGCGAGGCCAAGGATGCGGTCACCCAAAAACTCAAGACGCTGATAATCGGGTTGGCCCGTGCTGCCATGCGTCAGGGCGCGGTGGTATAAAGCCCAATTCTCCGGAGCTACCGGCAATAAACCCGTCAGCCAGCTAGCCTCGTCGGTACTGTTCAAAATCCCTGTCCAATCCGGTCGGGGCGGGCGGCTGTAAACCACGTCCACGGCAGCATCCAATGCGACGATCCGTCGGTCGAGAAAACCGATATCAGCGCACGTCCGACGAGATTTTCTTGCGGCACTATGCCGATTGCACCGGGCTTGTCGATCGGGGACCATCTGCTGTCGGCACTTCGGTCGCGATTATCGCCCATGAGGAATAGGTCATCCTCACCAACGACAAATGCTTGCGTGTTATCACCCTCCAGGCCGTTTTCGAGATCAAGGATTTCGTAGCTCTTCCCTTCGGGCAAGGTCTCGCGATAGCGTGGATAGCGACACTGCGTGCCCCCGCCAGCGCGCGCTTCCTCCATTTCGGGACGCCAGCAGGGAAACGGGTTGCGATCGAGTTCCGCGGTATCCCGCATATTCTGGGTCACCGGGATCACGAGGTCCGCCACGCGCTCTTTCTTGACCGCGACACCGTTGATTTCCAATATGCCATTGCGCATCTGAATGACGTCGCCGGGAAGACCAATGACGCGCTTGATATAGTCGGTGCCATTGGACATTGGCGCCTTGAACACGACGACGTCACCGCGTTCGGGCTGGCTGGCGAAAATTCTGCCGGGAATGAGTGGCATCGAAAAGGGCAGGCTGTATTTTGAATAGCCGTAAGGCCATTTTGCCACCAGCAGATAATCACCAATCAGCAAGCGTGGCTGCATCGATTCCGACGGAATGTTAAAGGGCGAAACGATAAAGCTGCGCAAGATAAACACGAAGATGGCCAGCTTCAGCAGGAAGCCGCCATAATCGCGCCATTCGGAAACTGTTGGTTTTGTGGCCGCTGGCACAGGGGAAGGCGCGCTGGAAGCGTCAGGCTTTTCAATAGTTGAGGTCACATAATCTCGCAAAATAATGTCGCCTAGCGACAGATTGGCTGGCCTTTTATCGTGTAGAAGCGTTATTTGCCAGCGCCGAGATTCACGAGACGGCGGCACGCCAGCAACATAGGGATTGATCATGACACAAAACCACTGGACTGAGCTGGAAAAGCATCAGCCAACATCTCTTGTTGGCCTTTTCGAGTCCGATCAAGAACGCGTCCGCAAAATGACGATTGAACAATGTGGCCTGCGCTTTGATCTTTCCAAAACGCATCTCGATGATGCTGCGCTGGATTTGTTTTCAGGTCTTTCATCCCACATGAATCTGGACGCCATGAAAACCGCGTTGTTTGCCGGCGAGGTGGTAAACGTAACAGAAGGTCGCGCGGCAGAGCATCCCGCCGAACGCGGAAGCGGGGACGCAGAAGCCGTGGCGCACGCACGTGCACTCCAGCTCAGGATGCGCGGTTTGGTCGAGGCGATTGATGCAGGTGCAATGGGCGACATCCGCCATATACTGCATATTGGCATTGGAGGTTCAGCACTTGGCCCCAAGTTGCTGATCGATGCGCTTGGCCGTGATGGCGCACGTTATGACGTCAAGGTAGTGTCGAACATTGATGGCGCGGCGCTGACCGAGGCAGTGAAAGGCATGGATCCGCACAAGACCATCATTGCGATTGCGTCGAAAACTTTCACGACCACGGAAACACTACTGAACGCGACGAGCGCGATGGAATGGATGCATGAGGGCGGCGTTGCTGACCCTTATGCCCAATTGGTGGCACTAACCGCGTACCCGGAAAAGGCGATTGAATGGGGCATCGATGAAAGCCGCATACTGCCCTTTAACGAGGCTGTGGGCGGGCGTTATTCCTTGTGGTGCTCCATTGGCTTTCCGGTGGCGCTTGGCCTTGGCTGGGCGGTGTATGAAGAGCTGCTGGAGGGCGCAGCTGCAATGGACAGACATTTTCGCAATGCGCCCACCTATGAAAACGCCCCGACGATCGCAGCATTTGCCGATCTCTATTATGCGCAAATCAAAGCATGCGAGACGCGTGCAGTGTTTGCCTATGATGAACGGTTACGGTTGTTGCCCGATTATCTCCAACAGCTTGAAATGGAATCAAACGGCAAATCCGTAACCGCCGATGGCGCGCCCTTGGGCCGCCACAGCGCACCGGTCACCTGGGGCGGCGTCGGCACCGATGCCCAGCACGCTGTGTTTCAACTTTTGCATCAGGGAACCCATTTGATTCCCGTCGAGTTCATCGCGAGCAAGGCACCGGGACATGATTTTGATACAGCCCATCATGAAACATTGCTGGTCAACTGCTTTGCGCAAGGTGCTGCCTTGATGGCAGGCCAGAAGTCGGATGATTTGGCCCGCAACTACGCTGGCAACCGCCCCTCGACCACAATCTTGCTGGACGACGTCACGCCGTCAACACTTGGCGCATTGATAGCATTTTACGAGCACCGCACTTTTGTGAATGCAGTTTTGCTGGGGATCAATCCGTTCGACCAGTTTGGCGTGGAACTGGGCAAACAGATTGCCAAAAGCATAAGCGATAGTGGCTCAGGCGGTTTTGACCCGTCGACCACGGCCTTGATTGAGGCCGCTCTGGGTGACCAGTAAGCCGATAATATTTGCTCGATAAGAGAAGGCGAGAAATCCAGTTGGTAAATGTACCGCGCAGTCGCCATATCGCCAGATTGAAGGAACATTATGTTTATGGCTGACTATGATTTTGACCTTTTTGTCATCGGCGCTGGTTCGGGTGGCGTACGCGCATCTCGTATTGCAGCGTCACACGGTGCGCGCGTGGCGATTGCAGAGGAGCACCGCGTAGGAGGCACCTGCGTCATCCGGGGATGTGTACCCAAAAAACTGTTGGTATATGGCGCACATTTCGCCGAAGATATTCAGGATGCCCAGCGTTTTGGCTGGGATACCAAGGGTGCAACCTTTGATTGGAATGTCCTGCGTGACAATGTGGCAGCGGAGGTAAACCGGTTGGAAGGCCTGTACGGACAAACGCTTGGCAACAACAAGGTCGAGGTGTTCCGTGAACGTGCCATCGTGACTGGCCCCAATAGTGTAAAATTGGCGAGCGGACGCGAGATTACCGCTGCTCATATATTGATTGCAACCGGCGCCTGGCCATCGGTTCCCGAAATCGCCGGCGCTGGCCATGGCATTACATCAAACGAAGTTTTCAGCCTGCCAAAACTGCCAAAGCGCGCAGTCATTGCTGGCGGGGGCTATATCGCCAACGAATTTGCAGGTATTTTCAATGAATTGGGCGTTGAAGTTAAGCTGGTAACTCATGGCGATCGAATATTGCGTGGCTATGATGACGAAATCGTCGATAGGCTCGTAGACATCAGCCGCCATAAGGGCATTGATATCCAGTTTAATTTTACCTTCAACTCCATCACTAAGCACGACGATGGCAGCTTGGTCATCGAGGGCAAAAATGGGGAAATGATCGAGACCGACCTGTTATTGTGGGCGATTGGACGCACACCACATAGCAAGGGACTTGGTCTTGAAGAAGTCGGTGTTGATCTCGGAAAAGATGGTTCAGTCAAAGTTGGCGACGACAGCCGCACCAATATTCCAACGATTTACGCAGTTGGTGACGTCACCAACCGGATGCAACTTACGCCAATCGCCATTCGCGAAGGCCACGCCTTTGCCGACAGTGTGTTTGGTAACAAGCCACGCACGGTTAATTATGATCATGTGCCCACCGCGGTGTTCAGCAATCCTCCCATTGCAACTGTCGGCATGACCGAAACCGAAGCGCGGGCCAAATATGACGATGTGAAGGTTTACAAGAGCGATTTCAGGGCCATGAAAAACGTCTTGGCCGACCGCAACGAGCGGGCATTGTATAAAATGGTCGTGTCCGGCCCGGACGAATGCGTTGTCGGTCTGCACCTCATTGGTCCGGACAGCGGCGAAATTCTGCAGGCCGCAGCCATTGCGGTCAAAGCCGGGCTGACCAAACAGGATTTTGACGACACCGTCGCCTTGCATCCAAGCATGTCCGAAGAATTGGTGCTCATGAAGTAATCAGGGAAAGCAGGTCGGCACGTCGCCCTGTTTCCACTTCGGATATCGCGCCATGATCTGCGCGAACAACGCACTGGTTGCTAGCGTTTCCAGCCATTTCTGCAATGCTGGCCAGGGCTGCGACGCGAACCAGCCCGCATCGGTCGCCGCAAATTGCCTTACAAAGGGGAAGGTCGCGATGTCGGCAAATCCGCGATTTGACCCCGCAAGGTAAGGCGAGGACACCAACGTTTTTTCGAGGGTTTCCAGATGCGTGCCTGCAGAGTGGCGATAGGCAAACCCGTCGACCAGACCATATCGGTGCGGATATTTATAGCGGTCAAGCGCGTGCTTGAACGGGCCATCATTGCCGGCGATCAAATTCTGGTCGATATGGTCCAGCCAGGCCTCGGGATCGTTCCGGCCAAGCGCCCAGCGCATGATGTCCAGGCTTTCTTCCAGCACGGTACCGTCGGGCAAAGCCAAAACTGGCACTGTGCCCTTCGGCGATAGCTCAAGCATTTCCGGAGGCTTATCACGCAGCACCACTTCACGCAGTTCAACCTGCACCCCGCTCACGGCAATCGCCATGCGTGCGCGCATTGCGTAAGGGCACCGCCGAAAACTGTAAAGAATGGGAAGATCAGTCATCGCTGCGCGGGTTGACGCCGATATGTTGCTCACCCCGTTTCTTGGCAAGTCCAATCTGTCTTTGTCGCTCTGCAAAACGTGCCCGGTCGTCATCGCTACGCTCGGCATAGCAAGCAGGACACGATACGCCTTCGATGAAATGCTCCGAAGCCTTGTCGTCTTGCGATATCGGGCGACGGCACGCGTGGCACAATTCCATCTTGCCGAGTTCAAGGCCGTGTTTCACCGATACACGCTCATCGAACACAAAACATTCTCCCTGCCATTTGCTTAGTGCTTCCGGTATGTTCTCCAGATAGCGCAATATTCCGCCCTCAAGGTGATAAACCTCATCGATCCCCTCGGCTTTCAGGAAAGCGGTCGATTTCTCGCACCGAATACCGCCCGTGCAGAACATCGCGAACTTGGTCTTCCCTGACGCCAGTGCGTCACGATGCGCACGAAACCATTCGGGAAACTCGCTGAAGGATTTTGTCTGTGGGTCGACCGCGCCTTCAAAGGTCCCGATCGCCACCTCATAATCATTGCGGGTGTCGATGAGGACGGTATCAGGGTCGGAGATCAGCGCGTTCCAGTCTTCTGGTTGCACATAAGTGCCGACCTCTCTTTTCGGGTCTATTCCGTCGATACCAAGCGTTACGATCTCTCTCTTGATGCGCACCTTCATGCGGTAGAATGGCATTTCCTTGGCATGCGAGTATTTGACGTCAAGTTCGGCACAGCCGGGAAGGGCACGCAGATAATGGATAAGCGCGTCAATTGCCGCCGGGCTGCCAGCGACAGTGCCGTTAATGCCTTCACGCGCCAGCAATATCGTGCCTTTGATTTTGCCAGCATTGCACTGCGCCAATATCTGCGGCTGAAGCATTTCTGGCGCGTCAAATGAAACAAAACGGTATAGTGCCGCGACTTTGATGGGATGTAGGTCTTCCATATTGCGGGCCTATACTCTGCTTTTTGCAATTTTGCAGCTTCGATTCTCCGCTACGGCGCACGCAATTTAATCGCATGATTAATTTGCAATTGCCGTGACGGGATGCCAAAGCTTCACGCAACAAAATTGCTTATGGGGAGTGCCATGTCGGCCAATATCGCTGAACTGGAAGCGCGCCGCGCGGCGTCGAAAATGGGTGGTGGGCAAAAGCGGATCGATGCGCAGCACGCCAAAGGCCGCCTGACTGCACGAGAACGGCTCGATATCCTGCTCGATGAAGGCAGTTTCGAAGAGCTCGACGCTTATGTCACGCACAATTGTACTGATTTTGGGATGGCAGATCAGATGATCCCCGGCGACGGGGTAGTAACGGGCAGCGGCACGATCAATGGCCGGCTGGTATATGTGTACAGCCAGGACTTCACGGTCTTCGGCGGCTCGCTTTCTGAAGCGCATGCCATGAAAATCTGCAAGGTCATGGACAATGCCATGAAGGTCGGCGCGCCAGTCATTGGCCTGAACGACAGCGGCGGCGCGCGTATTCAGGAAGGCGTCGCAAGCCTTGGCGGCTATGCCGAGGTCTTCCAGCGCAATGTACTGGCGTCGGGCGTTGTTCCGCAAATCAGCCTCATCATGGGGCCCTGTGCCGGTGGCGCGGTATACAGTCCTGCCATGACGGACTTCATCTTCATGGTGAAGGACAGCAGCTACATGTTTGTGACTGGTCCAGACGTCGTCAAGACCGTAACCAACGAAGTCGTAACGCAAGAAGAACTGGGCGGCGCGGTATCGCATACGACCAAATCGGGCGTGGCCGACAATGCATTCGAGAATGATGTGGAGGCGTTGCTTTCGGTCCGCGATTTCTTCGACTATTTGCCCGAGAATAATCGCACTGGTGTGCCGGAGCGTCCTACCGAAGACGCGTGGGACCGTATTGAACCAAGCCTCGATACACTCATACCGCCAAGCGCGAACCAGCCTTATGATATGCATGAGCTGATCCGCAAGACGGTCGACGAAGCCGATTTCTTCGAGGTGCAGCCAACGCATGCAGCAAACATCATCATTGGCTTTGGCCGAATCGAAGGCCGCACAATAGGTATCGTTGCTAATCAGCCGATGGTCCTTGCGGGCGTGCTGGACATCAACAGCTCCAAAAAGGCCGCGCGCTTTGTGCGCTTTTGCGATGCCTTCGAGATACCAATCATTACGTTCGTCGATGTCCCCGGCTTCCTGCCCGGTACCGCGCAGGAGCATAATGGCATCATCAAGCATGGTGCGAAATTGCTGTTCGCTTATGCCGAGGCGACGGTTCCCAAAATCACCGTCATTACCCGCAAGGCTTATGGCGGCGCGTATGACGTGATGGCGTCAAAGCACTTACGCGGCGACCTGAATTACGCATGGCCAACCGCGGAGATCGCGGTGATGGGCGCGAAGGGCGCTGTGGAGATCATCTTCCGCGGTCTTGGCCCCGAGGAAATCGCCGAGAAAACGAGGGAATATGAAGACCGCTTCGCCAACCCCTTTGTCGCGGCAAGCAAGGGCTTTATCGATGAGGTGATCTATCCGCATTCGACGCGGAAACGGATTGCTTTGGGCTTACGGAAATTGCGGAACAAGGCGTTGGAAAACCCTTGGAAGAAGCATGATAATATTCCGTTGTGAGGATGTCGAGTGAAGCTAAGCCGGCTCAACCACATCGGCGTCGCAACGCCGTTATTTCCCTCCTTCGCCACCCCGCGAAGGCGGGGGTCCATCCCCGGTGGATGAAAGTCAAACCGCGGGCGATGGGTTCCCGCCTCCGCGGGAATGACGAATTGGGGCTTTGGGAGTCACGCTGTGAAACTTGGTAGATTGAACCATATCGGCGTTGCAACGCCATCGATCGCGGACAGCATCGTCTTTTACCGCGACGTCATGGGCGCGACGAAGATCCAAGACCCGTTCGACTTGCCGGAGCAGGGCGTGAAGGTGTGCTTTGTCGACACGCCGGGTGCAGATGGTGTGCTCAACGGCACGCAGATTGAATTGATCGAGCCGCTGCCGGGCAATGCCTCGATCGCGGCATTTCTCGAGAAGAACCCCGCGGGTGGACAGCATCATGTCTGTTACGAGGTGCCCGATATTCATGCCGCCAAGGCCGCGTTCGAGGCCATGGGCAAACGCGTGTTGGGCGAGCCACGCATCGGCGCGCATGGAACGCTGATATTCTTTGTGCATCCCAAGGATATGCAGGGCGTGCTGACCGAGATCATGGAGGTGCACATGAGCGATGATGCCCACGCAAGTGGCACCGCATCATGATTTTATACGATACGCCAAGTCCAGCCCCAAATCCGCGCCGGGTTCGCATATTCGCAGCGGAAAAGGGCATTGATCTGCAGCTTCAGTCCGTTTCGCTGATGGCGCGCGAACACAAAAGCGCGGAGCATCTCGCGCGCAATCCGCTTGGCCAGACGCCCGTGCTTGAACTGGAAGATGGCACGACGATCTCGGAAAGCGTTGCCATCTGCCGCTATCTTGAGGCGATCCATCCAGATGTGCCCTTGTTCGGCACCAGCGCGCTTGAGATGGCGCAAGTCGAAATGTGGATCCGGCGTACCGAGTTCACGCTGGGCGGGCCAGTGCGCAATTACTGGGTCAACGTTCATCCCTTTACCGCGCAGGTCGTCCCTGAACGGTTCGAAGACTTCGGCAATGCCAATGTCCCGCACGCGATGGCTGCGATGGCGATTTTCGACGCAGCTTTGGCGGATAGCGATTTTATTGCCGGCGCGCATATCTCCATGGCAGATATCGTTTTACTGTCGACTATCGATTTTGCCGCCTTTATTGGGCTGGCGATGCCC
This sequence comes from Sphingomonadales bacterium, assembly GCA_031371575.1. Classification (GTDB taxonomy): domain Bacteria; phylum Pseudomonadota; class Alphaproteobacteria; order Sphingomonadales; family Sphingomonadaceae; genus Sphingorhabdus_B. Next base: position 3,271 of record JANMJX010000217.1, on the reverse strand, counting down.
GACAATTTGACCCATTTGCGCCGCTGGCACCAAGACATGTCCGCTCGACCGAGCGCGCGTGCTTAAGGATAACTCATGAGCAAAGCAGACATTTCAGACTGGACCCAAGCCGCGGCTAAAGAGGTCAAGGGCAAGGACCTGACATGGCACACGCCGGAGGGCATCGCCGTAAAGCCGCTATACACGGCCGAAGACACAAGCGGGCAGGGCATTGATCCCGGCCTGCCTGGTTTTGCGCCGTTCACGCGCGGCGTGCGCGCGTCCATGTATGCGGGACGCCCATGGACCATTCGCCAATATGCGGGCTTTTCGACCGCCGAGGAATCCAACGCCTTTTACCGGCGCAATCTGGCCGCCGGGCAGAAAGGTCTTTCAGTCGCCTTCGACCTTGCCACCCATCGGGGTTATGACAGCGACCATCCACGGGTGGTTGGCGATGTCGGCAAGGCAGGTGTTGCGATTGACTCTGTAGAAGACATGAAAATCCTCTTCGACGGCATCCCGCTTGACCAGATGTCGGTGTCGATGACGATGAACGGTGCGGTGATCCCGATCCTCGCATTCTTCATTGTCGCAGGCGAAGAGCAGGGCGTTGCCCAAGCGCAGCTAGAAGGTACAATCCAGAACGACATCCTCAAGGAGTTCATGGTCCGCAACACCTATATCTATCCGCCAGAACCATCGATGCGGATCGTGTCGGATATCATTGCTTATACCAGCGCACATATGCCGAAGTTCAACAGCATCTCGATCTCAGGCTATCACATGCACGAGGCTGGCGCGACGGCGGTGCAGGAGCTTGCGTTCACCATCGCCGACGGCAAGGAATATGTGCAACGTGCCATTGCATCAGGGCTTGATATCGATGCCTTTGCGGGCCGCCTGTCGTTCTTCTTCGGCATTGGCATGAACTTCTTCATGGAAGTGTCAAAGCTGCGTGCCGCACGGACCCTTTGGTACAGTGTGATGGACGAGCTTGGCGCAAAGGATGAGCGTTCGAAGATGCTGCGCACGCACTGCCAGACATCCGGCGTGTCGCTGCAGGAGCAGGACCCTTACAACAACGTTATCCGCACGACGATTGAGGCGATGGCCGCGACATTGGGTGGAACTCAGAGCTTGCACACCAACGCGCTCGATGAGGCCATCGCGCTGCCGACGGATTTCTCCGCACGGATTGCCCGCAATACGCAGATCGTGCTGGCCGAAGAAAGCGGCATTACCAAAGTCGTCGATCCGCTTGGCGGGTCTTATTATGTCGAAGCATTGACCGCTGAACTGGTTGAGCAGGCCTGGAAAATCATCGGCGAAGTCGATGAACTTGGTGGCATGACCAAGGCCGTTGCGTCAGGCATGCCAAAGCGATTGATCGAGGAAGCTGCTGCAGGACGTCAGGCCCGCGTTGACAAGGGCGAGGACGTCATCGTCGGCGTGAACAAATATCGGCTTGAGACAGAAGACAAGCTCGACACTCTGGAGGTCGACAATGACTTTGTGCGGCAAGGGCAGATCGTTCGCCTTGCGGCGACCCGCGCCGCCCGTGATGAGGCAGCATGTCAGGCGGCGTTGAAAGCGTTGACCGAGGGCGCAAAAGGGACCGCAAATCTGCTGGCTCTTGCCGTGGATGCTGCCCGGGCCCGCGCGACGCTTGGTGAAATATCCGATGCGATGGAAGTGGCGTTTGGCCGCTATGCAACGACGCCAGTACCAGTCGAAGGCATCTACGGTAGTGCGTATGAATTTGACAAAAGATGGGAGCAAGTTCTGGATGGCGTTGCATCGGTTGAAAGGCGTCTGGGACGTAAACCAAAATTGCTTGTCGCCAAGATGGGGCAGGATGGCCATGACCGCGGCGCCAATGTGATTGCATCGGCCTTTTCCGACATGGGCTTTGACGTCATCAGCGGTCCGTTGTTTCAGACCCCGGAAGAAACCGTTGTCATCGCGCTTCAGCACGATGTCGATGTGGTTGGCGCCTCGAGCCTTGCTGCTGGACATAAGACGCTGATCCCCGAACTCGTAAAAGGCCTGCGCGAAGCAGGTCGCAGCGATATCAAGGTCATCGCAGGCGGGGTCATCCCGCCGCAGGATTATGATTATTTGCGTGAAGCCGGCGTTCAGGGCATTTACGGACCAGGCAGTAATGTGGTGGAATGCGCTGCTGATGTATTGACCTTATTGGGGCACAATATGCCGCCGTTGAACGCCGAAGCGGGCGGAACATAATGAGCGACGAGCTGGAATCGAAGGTCGATGTGCGGGAGTATGCCGCTGAGGGCCAGTATGGCGAGACCTTACTCTACGACTTTGCAAAGACGCTGACTTCGCTGTCGCTCATTGTGCTGGGTGGCGTACTATCCCTGGCGGGAACACAGCGCGCCGCCGACATTCCCGTGTTCAGTCTGGTTCTCGTTTCCGGGGCAATCGCGGTTGCGGGATTACTTGCATTGTCCACTGCATTCGGGATCGTCGAGGCGCGCACAAAAAATATTGAACCATCCCCCCGTTTGCCTCTCATGATAAAGGGTGCAAACTTTCTTCTGGGGATTGGGCTAGGAGGATTTATGGTTATCTGGCTGGATTCACTCAAATGAGCAGCGTGCGTACTGACTGGACCCGCCCGGAAATCGCGGCACTTTTCGATTTGCCGTTCGATGAACTGGTCTATCAGGCGCAAACCGTTCACCGCGCGCATCATGCGGTGGGACAAATCCAGCTGTGCACGTTGCTTTCGATCAAGACGGGCGGATGTCCGGAGGATTGCGGATATTGTTCGCAAAGCGTGAAGGCGGACAGTGGCGTTGAGGCGACCAAGCTGATGGATGTGCAGGCCGTACTGCAAAAGGCGGCCGAAGCCGCAGACGCTGGCTCGCGCCGCTTCTGCATGGGTGCGGCTTGGCGCAACCCCAAAGACCGCGACATGCCGGCGATCGTGCAGATCGTTCAGGGCGTGCGCGCCATGGGCATGGAAACCTGTATGACATTGGGCATGCTGACGCCGCAACAGGCGGACATGCTGGCGGACGCTGGCCTCGATTATTACAACCACAATATCGATACCTCGCCTGAGCGTTATAATGAGATCATCACGACACGGACGATGGAGGACCGGCTCAATACGCTGGCCGAGGTGCGGCGCGCTGGAATCAACGTATGCAGCGGCGGGATTGTCGGGATGGGCGAAACACGCGCAGATCGCGTTGGCTTCATTCATACGCTGGCGACCTTGCCGCAACATCCCGAGAGCGTGCCGGTCAATGCACTGGTCCCC
>JANMJX010000191.1:0-26329 GCA_031371575.1 Sphingomonadales bacterium | reverse complement strand
AATGGAAAAACCCCGCGTATATTTGGTCGGTGCTGGACCCGGCGACCCCGAACTGTTGACGGTCAAGGCTGCAAGGTTGATCTCGTCGGCTGATGTTGTCGTTCACGACGGCCTCGTCGATGATGCAATCATGGCGCTCATTAATCCGGCAGCACGATTGATTTCAGTCGCCAAAAGCCGTTCGCGCCATTCGGTGCCGCAAGAAGGTATCAACGATATTCTCGTCCGTGAAGCGACGGCGGGGCAACTGGTCGTGCGGTTGAAAGGCGGCGACCCGTTCATCTTCGGACGCGGCGGAGAGGAAGCGGAGGCCTGCCGCGATGCTGGTATAGATGTTGAGGTGGTCCCCGGCATCTCTGCGGCCATGGGCGGCGCAGCGGCCACGATGCTGCCGCTGACGCACCGAGATGCAGCCAGCGCTGTCACCTTTGTGGCTGGTCAGTGCAAGGGTTTAACTGACCAGAACTGGGCCGGTCTCGCTGGGAAAGGACGCACGCTTGTTATCTATATGGGTGTTGCCACTGCGGCGGATATTACCGAGAAACTCATCAGTGATGGTCTTTCACCGGATACCCCGGTGGCGGTGTTGGAACGTGCCACCCGGCGGGATGCCCGTGCGATGCGGACCATATTGACTGACCTGGGCGACATGATCGAACGTGAGGCGGTTAAATCGCCTGCAATCATCATTGTGGGTGATGTCGTTTTGAAATCCGACGCCGAAGACCGGCTCTTCCAATTTGCCAAGCAGGCGGAGAAAATTGCGTGAAATTACTAACGGGAAATGATCTGGCATCGGGTGCGGTGACGTGGTGGACGGGCATCGGCTGGTCCATTCATGTCGAAGATGCCGCCGATGTTGGCGAACATGGCGAGGCGATATTGCACGCCGAAGAAGGCGCACGGCGCGTCAACGCCCCCTATATCATCGATGCCCTGCCTACTCCGGACGGGCCGCGTCCGGCGCACATCAAGGACCGAATCCGCGCACTTGGGCCAACAGTTCGTGCCGATCTTACATTAAAGCCCGCTGACCCAGCGGCTGGCGACTGGATTATCTGATATGTACAAATATGACCATTACGACCAAGCAATTGTTGATGCCCGCGTTGCCGAATTTCGCGATCAGATAAGGCGCCGGATTGCCGGCGAGATCACGGAAGACCAGTTTAAGCCTCTCCGCTTGATGAACGGCCTCTATCTACAGTTGCATGCGTATATGCTGCGCGTGGCTATACCTTATGGGACACTTGATTCGCGGCAGATGCGGATGCTCGCGCACATCGCGCGGAAATATGACCGTGATTACGGGCATTTTACCACGCGGCAGAATATCCAGTACAACTGGATCAAGCTTGAGGAATGCGGTGACCTGCTCGAAGAGTTGGCGACAGTCGAGATGCATGCCATCCAGACCAGCGGCAACTGCATCCGCAATATTTCGTCTGACCAATATGCAGGTGCAGCGGCGGACGAAGTTGTCGATCCACGTCCATGGGCAGAACTGCTGCGCCAATGGTCGACCTTCCACCCCGAATTCAGCTATCTACCGCGCAAGTTCAAGATTGCCGTGATCGCCTCGGCAGAGGATCGTGCCGCCATGCGTCTGCACGACATTGGTCTTGAGCTCGTTCGGCGCGATGGAGAATTGGGCGCGCGGGTATTTGTCGGAGGCGGAATGGGCCGCACGCCAATGATTGCGCCCGAGATCAATCCATTCGTCAAAGCAGATGACCTGCTAAGTTATATCGAGGCATGCCTGCGCGTCTACAACCGCTATGGCCGCCGCGACAACATCTACAAGGCGCGGATCAAGATCCTCATTCACGAAATCGGCGCTGATGAATATCGCCGTCAGGTGGCCGAAGAGTTCGCGCATGTCAAAACTTTGGGCATTGACCCGCCTTTGGCCGAGTTGGACCGGATCAGCGCCTTTTTTGCGCCACCAGCATATGACGCGCCGGATATCGAGTCTGACCGCAGCGATCCTGATTTCGCACTGTGGCTTGATCAGAATGTAAAGCCGCACAAGCAAGCGGGCTATGCGATCGTGAACATCAGTCTTAAGCCTATTGGCGGAATACCGGGAGATGCGACGTCCGCGCAAATTGACGTCATGGCTGATCTTGCGGAGAAATATGGCTTTGATGAATTGCGTGTCACCCATGCGCAGAATATCGTTCTGCCTTATGTTGCGAAACGCGATCTTCATGCCGTGTGGCAGGCTTTGCGCGACGCTGATCTGGCAAATGCCAATCTTGACCTGATCAGCGATATCATCGCCTGCCCTGGCCTTGATTATTGCAGCCTTGCAAATGCCCGCTCTATTCCGGTTGCGCAAAAGATCGCCACCCGCTTTGCAGACATGGAACGGCAACGGGATCTGGGCGAACTCAAGCTCAAGATTTCAGGTTGTATCAATGCCTGCGGACATCATCATGCTGGTCATATCGGTATATTGGGCGTCGACCGTAAGGGCGTAGAAAACTACCAGCTAACCTTTGGTGGCTCGGGCGCAGAAGATGTCAGCATCGGGAAAATCATTGGTCCTGGCTTTGACGAAGACGGCGTGGTCGACGCCGTTGAAAAGGCGACCGACGTCTACAAATCCTTACGCGAAGGTGATGAACGTTTCATCGACACGTATCGCCGTGTCGGAATGGACCCATTCAAGGAGGCGATTTATGGTTGAGTTTCGCTACCGCGCCGACGAGGTCACAGAACAGCCTTCGGTCACTCTGGATGCATTTCTGGATCAATCCAACGCGACTGCTGTGCGGCTTGAGCCCGATGACGATGCACGGGCCTTATTTCCTTTTCTGGACCGGTTAACGCTCGTTGAGGTTGCCTTTCCCAAATTTCGGGATGGCAGGGGTTATAGCTCGGCGCGGATTTTGCGTGAGGCCGGTTACCGGGGCGAGTTACGCGCGCAGGGTGATGTTCTGGTCGATCAGATAGCATTCATGCGCCGCTGCGGATTTGACAGCTTCGCCCCCGAGGCATCGCTTAACCCCGAAGCAGTCGCCCGGGCGCTGTCGACCTATGATCATGTCTACCAGAAAGCCGCCGATGCGGCCGTGCCCGTATGGAAGCTGCGCCATGGGTGAACAGGTCCGCATCGCAGATCGTATCGATACCGCGCCGCGTTACACAGAGGCCGACGCTGTTCGCCTTAACAACATGTTTCGCGGACAGGATACGATGGAGATGCTGACCATCTTGTTACGGGAAAGCATGCTAGGCGACGCGGCGATCGTATCAAGCTTCGGGGCAGAAAGCGCCGTGCTGCTGCATCTCATTGCGCGTATTGACCCGTCGATCCCCGTCTTGTTTCTCGACACCGGAAAGCATTTTCCCGAGACGATCAGTTATCGCGAGGAACTTCGTTCAATGCTTGGCCTGCGCGACCTGCGCATTTTGACGCCTGACCATGTCCTGCTTCGGCAGAAGGATGAAACTGGACTGCGCTGGTCCTATGATCCAGACGGTTGTTGCAACATTCGCAAGGTGCTTCCGCTCAATGCCGCCCTTGCCGGCTTTGACGCGCAATTGACGGGACGCAAGGCGTTCCAGTCATCGACACGCAGGGCGCTTCCGCGGTTTGAAATCGAAGATGGCCGGTTGAAGGTCAATCCATTGGCCGATTGGGACAAAGCAAGGATAGATGCTTACATGGCCGATCATGATTTGCCTGCGCATCCTTTGGTCGAACAGGGCTATCCGTCGATAGGCTGCTCCCCATGCACCACCAAAGTGGCGCCCGGCGAAGACCCACGCTCCGGCCGGTGGAAGGGTTGGGACAAGGTCGAGTGCGGCATTCACAACGTGGTGACGCCAATTGGTAATGCCGACGACGACCCCATTTTTTGAGGTCGTTTGATCGCTTCTGGAAAATAATCCTGAACGCCGGTTTCGGCATCAATCCTTTTGGAAGAAATAGGCCTGAACATCGGAGGCTATGCGGGCTGGGCGCAGGGTTTCTGCATCGATGCAGCACCAGCTTGATTTGACCTCGGCCAAAACCTCTTCACCGCGCTTTATGACCGTGTCGTAAAAGGATCGCGCGCCTTGCACTTTTTCCAATACGACCGATGCAATCACCTCGTCATCGAGAAAGGCTGGTTTGCGATATGTAATCTCATGCTTCAGCGCGACCCAGAGATATTTGGCGGCAGCTTCGGGTGGTGCAAGCTTATGCCAATGCGCTAAAACGGCATCCTGCACCCAGTTCAGATAACGGGCATTGTTCACGTGCCCCATGAAGTCGATATCGGCCGGCAAAACGCCGATATGGTGAAGGTGGGAGAGCGCTTTTGTCATATTGATGCCAACATAGTCCGAATTGCCGAGATTTACAGCCCTTATGCGTGGAAAGGGTGAATATTAAGCCAATAAATCACATAGAAATGATCGGGAGGTCACTTGCGTGTCGATATCGGTTCCCCACATCACCAATAATGCAGAAACGTTCCGGACCTTCTTGGCGCGATACCAACGCCTTTCGCTGGTGCATGCTGATGCTTGGCTGGCTGCTCGTGCTTGGCGCGCCGCTTTTGGGGCCTATTCCGGGGCCAGGGCCACTCATCATCTTGCCAATCGGGCTTGCCCTGATTCTCAAACATTCTCTCTGGGCCAAAAAGCGTTATGCGCGGCTGGCCCGTCGCCACCCTGATTATGCGCATTGGGCCAATTGGGCAATGCGGCGGAGCAAAGTCCGGCACCGCCCGCCTTTTCCCGACGTCAAAGGGGATTTCATGCACCTGTTCCGTCGTGACGACATCGACATGAAAATGCCTTGACCGATGTTGACTTTTAGCAACCCTGACAGTATTGGCCACAGCAACAGAAGCGGTCGCTGTGCAGATTCGGCGGCCATTTTCATTTCAAGACGCATAAAATTTAAGGATTACAGTCATGAAGCGCACTTTTCAGCCGAGCAATCTCGTGCGGGCCCGTCGCCACGGTTTTCGTCTCCGTATGTCAACCGCTGCTGGCCGCAACATCCTGAACGCACGTCGCGCCCGCGGCCGCAAGAAGCTGTCGGCCTAATTACGCCGAAGGCGAACCGCGACGTGCGCGGTTACAGCGTCATCACAAAAAGGTCGGACTTTCTGGCCGCCAACCGGGGGAAGCGATATGCAACTCCCGGTTTTGTTTTGCTGGTTCGCGACCGGCAGGATGAAAGCTCTAACATCCGGCTCGGTATTACCATCACCAAAAAGGTAGGGAATGCCGTCGTCCGAAACCGCATGCGCCGCCGTTTTCGCGCACTCGCGCAAGAATTGCTGGCGGACAAGGGCAAGGCAGGCGCAGACCACGTCCTCATTGGTCGCGACAGCGGCATTGAACGTGATTTTGACGCACTGCGGTCTGATCTGGTCAAAGCATTGGGAAAACTTAATCCCTCTTCTGCCGTGCTCGAGACATAATGTGATCGCTCGGTTTCTCATTCTGGTGGCTCGGGCATGGCAGGTAGGGCCATCGAGGATACTTCCGCCGACATGCCGGTATAGCCCAAGCTGCTCGGCCTATACGATTGAGGCATTGCAGAAACATGGCGCAATTAAGGGTGGCTGGTTGGCCACCAAACGGCTATTGCGCTGCCAACCTTGGGGTGGGCACGGATACGACCCAGTGCCATGACGCCCAACCAATTGATTAACGGGGATTTATAGACGTGGACGATAAACGCAATTTAATATTTGCAGTTTTGCTGACTGGCTTGATCCTGTTCGGATGGCCTTATGTCGCCAGCTATTTCCTCCCAACACCCGCTCCAGTCACCAGCACCGCCAAGTCTATCGCAAGCCCGACTGCCGCCGCAACCTCCGACGTCCCCGCCGACACAGTGCCTGCCAAGGTGCAAGCCGTCCCGTTGGGTAATGCACTTCAGTCCTCTGCACGTGTACTTGTCGAAACGCCGAAGCTCAAAGGTTCAATCAATCTTGAAGGTGCCAAGATCGACGATCTCGTTCTGCTCGCACATCGGATGGAGTTGGCCAAAGACTCCGCTCCCGTTCGCCTGTTTGCGCCTTCAGGCACGAAAGATGCTTATTTTGCGCGATTTGGCTGGGCCGGCACAGGCATTATCGCGCCAGACGATAAGACCGTCTGGACGCCAAGCGCCAATAAGCTGACACCTTCGACGCCTGTAACGTTGACCTGGACTAATGCCCAAAGCCAGAAATTCGAAATCATTTTGTCGATCGACGAAAACTATATGATCACCGCAAAGCAGCGGTTCACCAATGGCGGAGCGGCACCTGCGCAGATTGCAAACTTTGCCTTGTTGAGCCGGACTGGCAAACCCGCGGACTCCACTAAAGGCGGATCTATTTTCACGCATATCCACATTGGGCCAATGGGCGTTTTCGACAACAAACCCAATTATGATTGGGGCTATGTGGATGTTGCCGAGAACAAGGGCGAAACCTCGTTCACCAGCACTGGCGGTTGGTTAGGGTTCACCGACAAATATTGGCTGGGCGCGCTAATCCCTGACCAAAAAACACCCGTATCGGCCAAATTTCGCGCGGCCGGCGATGTCTATCAGGCACAGGTTATTCCCACGCGCTACACTACCGTCGCCGCAGGCGCGGCATTGGAAACCAGTTCGCGTCTGTTTGCAGGCGCGAAGGAAATGGCCGTTTTGGATAGCTATTCCAAAAAACTGGGCATTCCATATCTCGATTACGCCATCGATTGGGGTTGGTTCTGGTTTATCGCCATCCCGTTCTTCTGGATCCTCCATTGGCTGTTTGGTCTGTTTGGTAACTTCGGCCTCGCGATCATTGGCCTGACGGTCATCGTCCGCGGCTTCATGTACCCTGTCGCGCAAAAACAATTTGCGTCAATGGCGCAAATGCGCGCGGTTCAGCCCAAGCTGAAAGCGCTTCAGGAACGCTGGAAAGACGACAAGCCGCGTTTGCAGCAGGAAATGATGAAACTGTACAAGGAAGAGAAGGTCAATCCGCTCGCTGGCTGCCTGCCTATCCTGCTTCAGATTCCCATTTTCTTTGCACTTTACAAAATTCTGCTGTTGTCGATCGAAATGCGACACCAGCCATTCGTGTTGTGGCTCAAGGATTTGTCAGCGCCCGATCCGTTGACGCCAATCAACCTGTTTGGGCTGCTGCCCTTTGATCCGCCGTCCTTCATGGCCATCGGTGTCTTGCCGATTCTGCTTGGTGTAACGATGTGGTTGATGCAGAAGCTGAACCCGCAGCCAATGGACGAAGTGCAAAAGCAAGTGTTTGCCGTCATGCCATGGTTCCTGATGTTCATCATGGCACCCTTTGCGGCTGGACTTCAGCTTTATTGGGTGATGTCGAACCTGGTATCGATCGCGCAGCAAAAGTATCTGTACTCGCGTCATCCCGCCTTGCGGGAACAAATGGCACGTGATGCGCAAGAAAAGGCCCAGGCAAAGACGAATGCAAAAGCGTGATTGATGTTGCGCCTGTGCTGACGGCTCGCTCGTGTTGGAACCTTGAACCCCATTCAGGGCAAGCGGCTGCGACATGACCGAGACATCCACTAAGATATTTTCCGGGCCAATTTCCTTTTTGAAATCGGCACCGAAACTTGAATTTTTGCCCGAGCCAACCGTTCCGGAAATCGCCTTTGCCGGCCGGTCAAATGTCGGCAAGTCGAGCCTCATCAACGCGCTTGTGAACCGAAACAATCTGGCCCGCGCGTCAAATACGCCGGGAAGAACGCAAGAGCTGAATTTCTTTGATGTGGGGGATCCGGCGGTCTTTCGCATCGTCGACATGCCGGGCTATGGCTATGCCAAAGCACCCATCAAGACCGTCCAGCAATGGCGTTACCTGATCAACGATTATCTGCGCGGACGCGTCGTTTTGAAGCGTGTTTTCGTGTTGATCGACAGCCGCCACGGCATCAAAGAGGTCGATCATGACATCATGTCCATGCTCGACAATGCCGCAATCAGTTACCGCATTGTGCTCACAAAGACGGACAAGATCAAAGCAAGCGATCTTGCAGCAGTTGAAGCAGATACAATGACAAAGCTGCGTAAACATGTGGCCGCATATCCTGACCTGTCGATTACCTCGGCCGAAAAACGTGGCGGGATCGAAGAATTGCGCGCGGCTGTACTCGATGCCGTGGCGTCCTAGATAAAGTTCGCAAGGGCTTGGCTGCGCACTCTCGACATAGGCACAAACAGCGGTCATTAAGATTTCATGACGCTAAAACTCATCATCGGTAACAAGGCCTATTCAAGCTGGTCGCTGCGTGGCTGGCTCGCCGCCAAGCAGTCTGGCCTTCATTTCGACGAAATCACGGTTCCCTTGTTCGATACCGGATGGGACGAACGCAAGCGCGAGGAAGACCTTGCTCCGTCATCTGGCAAGGTTCCGATCCTGTGGGACAATGAAGCCGTTGTGTGGGACAGCCTCGCCATCATTGATTATCTAGCCGACAAGGTTGGCCGCGACCGTTACTGGCCAAAAGATGATGTTGCACGCGGCATGGCGCGGTCCATCGCTGCCGAGATGCATTGCAGCTACACGTCGTTGCGCCGCGAATGTCCGATGAATACGCGCAAAACATTCAACGATGTGACGGTGTCGGAGGAAACACGTACTGATGCGATCCGGATTTTGCAGACATGGGCTGAGGCACGATCACGGTTTGGCAAGGGCGGCCCCTATCTGTTTGGCACCTTCAGCGCGGCGGACATCATGCTTGCGCCGGTTGTTACCCGTTTTGTAACTTATGGCTTCACGCTTCCGGGATTTGCGCAAGCTTATGTCGAGGCCATGATGGCGCACCCGTGGATGGAAGAATGGTATGCCGCGGCGTCCGAAGAGCCATGGACGATCGAACGCATCGAGCGCGCTGCTACTTGATACGTTCCGCTGGATAAGGCGTGCCATCCTTGCGGAAATAGCCGTCATCGCCGAATGTCATGTCAATGTCCGCGTAGACACCGCCAACAGCGCGATTTCCTGCGCCTACCGCAAGGAAAACGCAGTCTTTGTCGCTTCGGTTGATCAAGTGATGACCGTTCGGGACGCCACCTGCCCATGCGGCGACATCGCCCGCCCGCAGGATTGTCTCGCCGCCATCTTCAACCAATACTGCCTCGCCCGTTAGTATCACGACAAGCTCGTCCTCCTCATGATGCCAGTGGCGGTGCGAGGACCAGCCACCGGGTTTTAACACCACATGGCTTGCACCCATCTTTGTCAGCCCAGCTTCGGGGGCCAAGCGACGCCACCACCGGCCTTGCACTTCGACATCAAAGGGCGCGGGATATCCGGTGGCATTGCTGCGTGGAATAACTTCGAGGTTTATCTTGGGCATAAACGACCTTTAGCCGCATTGGGCACGGTGCAGCAGCTTCTGGTCCGCCAGTACCAATGCCATCATAGCCTCGACCACAGGCGTGCCCCTGATGCCCACACAAGGGTCATGACGGCCCTTGGTGACAATGTCGGTAGCATCGCCGTCCCGAGTAACGGTTTCGACCGGCGTGAGGATGGACGACGTTGGCTTGAACGCCACGCGCACAAGCACAGGTTGCCCCGTTGAAATGCCTCCTGCAATGCCGCCAGCGTTATTCGCCATAAACTCTGGATGGTTGGATCCTTCGGCAGCGGGGCGCATGCGGTCAGCATTTTCCTCACCACGCAAGCGCGCGGCACCAAAGCCGGCGCCGATTTCGACGCCCTTTACGGCGTTAATGCTCATCATTGCGGTGGCAAGTTCGCTATCGAGTTTCGCATATAAAGGCGCGCCCCAGCCAGGTGGTACTCCAGTGGCTACGCATTCAATGACCGCGCCAAGCGACGATCCAGCTTTGCGGGCCTCGTCGACCAACTTCTCCCAACGCCCTGCTGCCGCCTCGTCGGGGCAGAAAAACGGGTTCTTGGTAATCTGCGTCGCTTCGAAATTGTCGCGATTAATGGCGTCACCACCGATTTCCGCGACATAAGCGAGAATCTCCACATCGGGCAGGACCGCACGTGCAACCGCACCTGCCGCCACGCGGGCAGCGGTTTCCCGCGCGCTTGACCGACCACCCCCGCGATAATCGCGGAAGCCATATTTGGCGTCATAGCTGTAATCGGCATGTCCCGGACGATAGGCCCTCGCGACGTCGGAATAATCTTTCGACCGCTGGTCCACATTTTCAATCATCAGCGAAATCGGCGTGCCTGTTGTGCGGCCCTCGAACACGCCGGACAATATGCGCACTTGATCAGGTTCCTGCCGCTGCGTTGTGAAGCGCGACGTGCCGGGACGGCGTTTGTCAAGAAATGGCTGGATGTCCGCTTCACTGAGCGCAATGCCGGGCGGGCAACCGTCAACAACCGCGCCTAATGCCGGCCCATGGCTTTCACCCCAGGTCGTGAACCGGAACACGCGGCCAAAAGTATTAAAGCTCATGTGCGTGATGTCCTGTCCATAAATTCAATGCGATTTCCAAACGGATCATGCGTAAAAAACCGCATGCGTCCGTCTACATCGCTGTCGTTCACGGTCTTATAGCCAGCCGCAACGAGACGCGCACGTAATTCATCAAGTTCATTTGTATTGAGTGCGAGTTGGGCTTTTTTGGCGGCTCGAAAATCATCGTCGATGCCAAGGTGGATTTGATGTTGGCCTGCAGCGAACCAGCAACCGCCGCGCGCTGCCATCTCTGATGGCTTCGGGATCTCAATAAGGTCCAGAAGACCGCCAAAAAAAGCACGCCCTTGGGCTTCCCCGCCTTTGGGGATCGCGATCTGGACATGGTCAATTTCAAGCTCCAGAGTCATGGTCCGACATCTCTGTCGACACGATTACGAATGGAACGGTATCGCACTTGTTCCTTGCCAATCCAGGTCCTGATTGCGCGAACAATAATGAGCGTAATCGCAATGGCCAGCGCGCGGGCAGCATGGGGATGGCCATCGGCCGCACCAAAGCGCCCCGCCCAGACGAACACGCCGATAATCGTTACATATCCCCCCATGGAAACGAATGCGTCCAGAATTGGCGGCAGGCCCTCCCAGTTATGGCGGGCATGCCAGTATCCATGCAAGCCAACGAGCACAGCACAGCCCACGAGCAACAAAATCAGCTCGTTGCTATGCCCTGCAATCATCAGGCTATCGCGATATCAGGAGCATCCTCCTGCTTCATGCCGACGGTGTGGTATCCGGCATCGACATGGTGAATTTCGCCAGTGACGCCTGCTGCAAGGTCGGACAGGAAGTATAATGCAGACGATCCCACGTCATCAATTGTCACATTGCGGCGCAGTGGTGAATTCAACTCGTTCCATTTCAAAATGTAGCGGAAGTCCCCGATGCCCGATGCCGCAAGCGTCTTGATCGGACCCGCCGAAACGGCGTTCACGCGAATACCTTGAGGACCCACGTCATTGGCCAGATATTTGACCGACGTTTCCAGCGCTGCCTTGGCCACGCCCATGACATTATAATGGGGCATCACTTTTTCAGCGCCATAATAGCTGAGCGTGAGCAGCGAGCCGCCCCCCTCGCCCGTTTCCGGATCGAGCGGTTTCATCATCGCGGCTGCCCGCTTCGCCACGGCGGTAAAGCTGTAGACGCTGATGTTCATGGTCATCAGGAAATCGTCCAGCCCAACGTCGAAATATTTCCCACGCAACGCTTCTTTATTGGTGAAGCCAATGGCATGCACCACGAAATCGATCGTGGGCCATCTGCTGGCCAGCGCATCAAATGCCCGATCAAGATTGGCCATGTCAGCTACATCGCAATCAATCAGAAAATCGCAGCCAAGCTGTTCAGCCAGTGGCCGCACGCGCTTTTCCATAACTTCGCCCTGATAGCTGAAAGCCAACTTGGCGCCTTCGGCGTGCAAGCGCTTGGCAATGCCCCAAGCGAGCGACTTTTCGTTGGCAAGCCCCATAATCAGCCCGCGTTTGCCAGCCATCAATCCCGTCATAATATCCTCATTGTTCCTGTAAATTATCGTGGGCGTGCTTTAATCCATTTTCATGTGCATTGGCCAGCGCTGCGTTCAGTTGCGCGCCTGTCACCAGCCCAAGCCCGATCAGATAAAAGAAAATGAGCGCAACCATCACCCCGGCCAAGCTTCCATAGGCCAGATCGTAATTGCTCACACTGGACAGAAACACCGGCAGCAGCGCAGTCAGGCCAAGCCACCAAACACTCACCAACGCTGGCCCTGGCCATTTGGGAAATTCAGCCGAACGGTATTTCGATGGCGTGAGCCCGGCAAAAATAACGTAAATCGCCACAAATAATGCAACAAAGGGAATGATCCGTCCCCATGCGAAATAGCTCGCAACTGTTTGCGCCGTCGGGATGTAAAGATAGACCAGCTCTTCGGCCGCTGTCACCAGCACCTGCGCCGAAAATGCGACCATAGCGAGCACAACCGAAGCGATAATTGCGCCAAGCGACCCCAGGCGATAATGCCAGAATGCGCGGCTTGGCGTTGCGCCATAAGAGCGATAGAGAACGTCGCGAAACGTCTCGATAAGGCTGGCTGCTGTCCATAGGCTGACTGCAGCGCTTAACCACAATAATGGTCCCGAGCGCGCTGTCATAGCCGACTCAACTGGTCCTTGAAGGGCACTGGAAACGCTTGGTGGGACCGTCCTAAAAAATGCATTAATCAAGGCAAGTCCCGACTCCGTCTGGCCAAACGCCCCGGCAATGGCAGCCGCGACAACGCAAAACGCAAACAGCGACACCAGCGACAGATAGGCGAAGTTGCCCGCATGAATGAACCCGTCGCTATAGACGCCCACGCCCACCCGTTTAGCGACCTGCATGACCTGACCCGTCAGCCCAAGCCGGGCGAACCATTTCGCTTCGCTTTCATTAGCGTAAGCCGTCTCCGGAAGATGCGCACGAGCCTCTGGTGATAGAGGCGAAATTTCAGACACTCATATTCTCCCGGACAGCATTGTCCGAGAGAACCTCGCCCAACCGTGCCAGTTCCACGGTGTCAGTGGGCAAATGAATCATCAGAGTCACCAATTGATCACCCCGCGCCCCGGTTTTGGCAGTAAAACCGCGACCTTTGATACGCAGCACTGCACCCGAATTCGTCCGCGGCGGGACCGTTAGCATGACTGGACCATCGACAGTTGGCACCTTGACCTTGCCGCCAGCCACCGCCTCTTTCAGCGAAATTGGCAGATCAATGCGAATATTGTCGCCATCGCGAACAAGATGCGGATGCTTGCCCAATTTCAGTGTCACCATTGCGTCGCCATTGCCGCCAGGACCAGGCTGCCCTCGTCCCGGGATTCGAATCTGTTGCCCGGCAACTATGCCCGCAGGCACTTTGAATTCGACCGTCTTGCCGTCACCCAAAGTGATGCGTTGTGGAGCAAGCGTGGCGGCATCGGTGAATGAAACAAGGTGTTCGTACGCAATATTTGCGCCCTTGGGCGGCGGCGCCTGTTGCGGACGCGGTCCGGCACCCGCTCCGGGGCGTGCACCGCCACCACCGAACAAACCATCAAAGATGTCGCCGAGATCAATTCCGCCAGCGCCAAAGTCAAAATTGCCACCTGCGGGACCGCCCTGGCCATATCCGCCGCCGCCAAATGGATTGCCGCCGGAAAAACGTGGCTGCCCGTTTTCGTCAATTTCGCCGCGATCAAATTGGCCGCGCTTCTTCGCGTCGGATAACAGATCGTAAGCTTGCGTAACTTCGCTGAAACGCTCCGACGCCTTCGGATTGTCCTTGTTCTTGTCGGGGTGCAATTCCTTGGCCAGCTTTCGATAAGCGACCTTGATCGCCTTCTCGTCTGCGCCTTTGGGAACACCTAATATGGAATAAGGATCGGCCATTATTGTCCCTGTTACTCTAACTACCCGTCTTACATTGGTATTACAGCGCCGTTAGTCAACTTGGAAGCGTCGCCTTGATAGGTTTTTCACACGTTGCTTGGCGTAGCAGAAGATATAGCAGCAGGCCAATTGGCCCTGCCATGAGCGTAAAGAACAAAATTGGGACCTGCATCCACCGCGCGATATGATGGGTATCCGCGTTGCGCGCGATCCATATTCCGACAAAAAGATCGAAGGCGAGATAGTGAACCCAGCCAATCGTCGCGCCGCCCGGAGAATCAAAAAGCGCCATGACGCCGGCCAATGTCGTAAAATCTGCTGGCGGCCGACCAGCTGGGCCACCGTCCGAAATCCACCCTGCCATGAGTGGAATGATGAGACCCGCATATAGACAAGCCAACAAAACTGAACCCGCAACGAAGATCAAAGGGACCAACATTGCCCGCTTGGGGGCGAGTGCCAGCACCACCCAGCAAAACAATGCCCATGCATTGGCAATGCCAAATATCATTTCCCAGTTCATTTTATATTCTAGCCCCTTTTAACGCGCTACAGTCTAGCCTATCGGTCGGCTATGGAAAGACCTGATCCTTTTACCCTGTTCGACCTATGGTTTGCCGAAGCGCGAACGAGCGAAATCAACGATTCCAACGCCATGGCCCTGGCCACTGCGGGAACCGATGGCCAACCGTCGGTGCGCATGGTGCTGTTGAAAGGCCATGGCCGTCACCTTGGCACCCATGGCGCGTTTGTCTTCTACACAAATTTCGAAAGCCGCAAAGCGACCCAGTTGTACGAAAATGCGCATGTCGCTTTGCTGTTTCACTGGAAATCCTTGCGGCGGCAAATCCGCATCGAGGGCGAAGCCAACCCTGTCGATGACGCGACGGCAGACGCTTATTTCGCCACGCGTTCGCGCAATTCGCAGCTTGGTGCATGGGCATCTGACCAATCCAGACCGCTTGCAGACCGCGCAACATTTGAAGCGCGTTTTGCAGAAATAGAATCGCGTTTTGATGGCCAGGACGTTCCTCGTCCGCCCCATTGGTCGGGCTGGATGGTCAGCCCAGAACGGATCGAATTCTGGCAAGACCGTGAATTTCGCTTGCACGAACGGTGGTTGTACGAACGCGACGGCGACAGCTGGACAACCGGCATGCTGTACCCATGAGCCTTGCCCATAACCACCATCACCACGCCCATGGTGCGCTGACGAAGCGCGCCGCCATTGCAAGTGTTTCGATGGCTTTGTTCCTGCTGGCACTTAAAATCTTTGCCGCGGCAGAAACCGGATCCGTCGCTTTGCTTGGATCGCTCGCCGATACTGCATTTGACGTGCTGGCATCATTGCTGACATTGTTCAGCGTCCGATATGCGGCAATGCCAGCCGATGACGACCACCGTTTTGGCCATGGCAAGGCCGAAGCGTTGTCCGCCTTGCTGCAAGTTATTTTGGTAACTGTGTCGGCCATTCTGATTGCATGGCGCGCAATCGTCCGCCTCGGTGCGCAGGAGAAGACAGCCCATCCCGAATATGGCATTGGCGTCTCGATCATCGCAATTGTCGCAACGCTCGGTTTGCTGGCGTATCAACGATATGTGGTCCGCAAAACCGGGTCGGTCGCAATTCAGGCCGACCATGTGCATTATCAAAGCGACCTGTTGCTCAATATCGGGGTTATCATTGCAATTTTGCTCGACACACTGCTCAATGTGCGCGGCGCTGACCCGGTATTCGGCATTATCATTGCCTTTTGGTTGCTGTGGGGTGCGTATAGAGCCGCAGGCATGGCGCTTGACCAGTTGCTCGACCGCGAATGGCCACAGGAAAAGCGCCAGCGCTTTATTGAAGTGGCGCTTCGCCATCCCGAACTGCGGGGCATCCACGACATGCGGACGCGTTCAAGTGGCGTGCATGATTTCTGCCAGTTCCACGTCTGGGTGGATCCGAACATGACCGTAGAGGCCGCGCATCGCATCATGGACGAGGTCGAACAGGCGTTGATGGACGAATTTCCTGGCGTCGAGGTTCTCATTCATCCCGATCCGGAAGGCCATAAGGACGAGATGGGATATTTGCCTTCAGAAACGATCGAACATCATGAGCACCCCCATGACTGATTTGCCTTATTTCCACGTAGACGCGTTTGCTGACCGTCCATTCACCGGCAACCAAGCTGCAGTTATGCCACTTGCGGCTTGGATCGACGACTCAGTGCTTCAGGCAATTGCCGAGGAGAATAACTTCGCTGAAACCGCATTTTATGTGCCGGATCAGTCGGGGGCAGCTGATTATGAGCTGCGCTGGTTCACGCCAACGGTCGAAATTCGACTGTGCGGTCATGCCACTTTGGCAAGTGGGCATATTATTCTGACCGAAAACCTGGCACTTGACCGTGTAACCTTTCGCACACGCAAGGCGGGCATATTGGAAGTGCGGCGAGAAACAGAAGGTTACGCAGTTGCGCTGCCCACTATCCCTACCCAACAGGTCGATAATGCCGAGATGATGACGGCGATGGGTGGAAAGCCCTTATCCATGCGCAGCAATCCCGACAGTTACAATATGTTCGTCTACGCCACGGCGGCTGAAATATTGGCGCTCAAGCCCGACATGAAAACCCTTGCGACCTTGGGCGATGACAGTTTCACCGCGACAGCGCCCGGCACCGACACCGACATTGTCAGCCGCGTTTTCGTGCCCGGTGCGGGCGTTGACGAGGATAGTGTGACTGGCAGTGCCCATGCTTTGCTGACGCCATATTGGGCGGCTGTGCTGGGCCGCAATGATTTCACCGCCTATCAGGCGTCGGCGCGCGGCGGTTTTTTGGGCTGTCGGCTTGATGGTGATCGAGTTTGGTTGTCAGGCCATTGTTTTACGGTAGTAAAGGGTATGTTCAGCTTGGGCTGACCATCAACACCATTCCATTGTTTAAAGGATAACTCATGCTGAAATCATTTGTCGCAGTGGCGGCGCTCCTTTTGTCACCAGCCGTCATGGCGCAAGACGCGCCTCCACCTCCACCAAGCGGCGGCATGCCCCAGCCCGAACAGATTTTTGCGTTTATGGACGCCAATAAGGATGGCTTCATCGCAAAGGAGGAGGCCCAGGGTCCAATGGTTCAGTATTTCGGAAATATTGACGCCGACAAGGACGATAAAATTACGCTGGACGAACTGAAAACGGCAATGGCTGCAATGCGTCCACCAGAACCTGCGCAGGGCGAAGGCAACTAATCCCTTTTACCTTGCTTACACATATAGAACGCGCGGGAGACAATATGCCTCCCGCGCGTTTGTTTGTCAGGCGACAGTCGCCTTGCGGATGACGCCAGGGTTCGCAGGTGGCTCGCCTTTTGGCAAAGCGTCAACATGCTCCATCCCGCTGATGACTTGGCCCCATACGGTGTACTGACGGTCAAGGAAGCTTGCATCGTCAAAGCAAATGAAGAACTGGCTATTGGCGGTGTTCGGATCATTGGTCCGCGCCATCGAGCATACGCCGCGCACATGCGGCTCCGCGTTAAACTCTTGTGCAAGATTTGGCTTTGAAGAACCGCCCATGCCAGTGCCATTGGGGCAACCGCCCTGCGCCATGAAGCCAGGGATGACGCGGTGGAATTTGACGCCGTCGTAAAAGCCTTCGCCTGCGAGTTCAGTGATCCGGGCAACGTGATTTGGCGCCAGATCAGGGCGCAGCTTGATGACAACGTCGCCGCTGTCGAGTGAAAGGGTAAGTGTTTCATCGGCCATATTGATGTTCCTTCAGGCTTGGGAAATGGATGTCGGCTGCCTAGGGGATGCGTTGCGCAGGTGCAAAGCCAAAATCATTGCATTTTGACGCTGCCTGCGTAGGAGGGGCGCAATCTTCGCACCAGATTCAAGGGAGGCCCGCATATGACCAGCGACATCGCCGACCCGTTCATCGATGGCCCCGAAATCGTCGAAACACTGGATGAAGACAATCGCCTCACCCGTGAATATGTCGACCGCGTTCTGGATGCGGCTGAAGAAGGCAATCTTGACGAAGTTCGCAGGCTAGTTGAGCCACTTCATGAAGCTGATATTGCCGATCTTCTCGAGCTGACGCCGTCCGAACGACGCGGGGCACTGGCGATCAGCCTGGGGGATCTGATGAGCGCTGAGGTGCTTGCCGAGATCAACGACTGGGTGCGCGAAGACATTATCGACGCGCTACCTGCCGCGCAGGTCGCCGGTCTAGCAGGGCAGCTCGATACCGATGACGCGGTTGCGATTATCGAGGATATGGAGGCAGAGGACCAGCAAGCTGTCCTCGCCGAGCTCGATCCAGAAGACCGCGCGGTCATTGAAGACGCGCTGTCATATCCCGACGAATCAGCTGGCCGAATCATGCAACGCGAGCTTGTCGCGGTGCCCGAACATATGACGGTCGGCCAATTGATCGATTATCTGCGCGACCATCAGGATTTGACCACTGAGTTTTGGGAAATTTTCGTGGTCGACCCGCAGCATAAGCCGGTCGGCACATGCAAATTGAGCTGGATTCTGCGCAGTGAACGTGATGTTCCGGTCAGCGAAATCATGATGCACGAGCAAACCCTGATCCCTGTCGACATGGATCAGGAAGAAGTCGCATTGCGTTTCCAGAAATATGCCCTGATTTCAGCCGCCGTTGTCGATGGTTCCGGCCGCTTGGTTGGTGTCATCACCGCCGATGATATCGTCCACATCATACAGGAAGAGGCCGACGAAGATATTCTCCGCCTGTCTGGTGCTGGCGATGGCGATATTAACGAGCCGATAGCCGACAGCTACAAAGCGCGCGTGCGGTGGTTGATCGCGAATCTTGGGACCGCTTTGGTCGCTTCAAGCGTCATCAGCTTTTTCGGTGCTGCCATCGAACAGATGGTTGCACTCGCCGTGCTGATGCCCATCGTTGCAGGGGTCGGTGGCAATGCGGGTACGCAGACTTTGGCCGTTACGGTCCGTGCAATTGCGACCAACCAGCTGACCGATTCAAATACCCGTCGCGCTATCAAGCGCGAAATGGCCATTGCGTTTATGAATGGCGCAACAATCGCTGCGATCGCAGGAGTTGGCGTAACCCTGTGGTTCCAGAATTTTCATCTGGGGTTCGTCATTGCGGCCGCTATGCAATGCAACATCCTGCTCGCCGGATTTGCCGGTGTTTTCATCCCCGTGGTGCTGGACAGATTTGACCAGGACCCAGCCGTTGCAAGTTCAATTTTCGTGACAATGATTACGGATTCAATGGGCTTTCTCATTTTCCTTGGGCTAGCCGTAGCGAGCGGACTTGCGGGTTAGACGCGCAATAGCCACATAGAAATATGCCTCTGAATATGACCAAAATCGCCTTTGGCGCGGAAAGCCCGAAGCATTTGCGTGAGCGGCTTGCGGCCTATGCCGAAGGCGGAGAAGTGCGCCTCACCACGCGCTATTTGCCCAAAAGGGTGGAGGAAATGGCAGGTGGTTCGTTATATTGGATCCATACCCATACAATCATCGGCCGAAGCCCGATCATTGGCTTTATGGAAAATGGTGCCGGCCGCCATTGGATCCGCATCGAACCGCGCCTCATCGCTGTCCGCTCGACACCAAAGCGCGCGCATCAAGGCTGGCGCTATCTTGAAGAGGCCAACGCACCGCCCGACCTAGACTCAATCGAAACCGACGGTCGCGACGAAATGTCACCCAAAATGCTCAGCGAGCTCATGAAAATGGGTCTGGTTTAAGCCGCCTCACGTTTGGCGAGCACCTTGTTGATGACATCGGCAAAGACGTCCGCGCTCTGCGCACCGGGTACCATGAATTTCTGGTCAAAGATGATGGCAGGGACACCAGTGATGTTCTGGTCAGTCCAATAGGCCATTTCGGCGCGGACGGTTGCGGTTAGCGCAGCGTCATCGATCCAGGCCGCCGCTGCGGCGCGGTCCATGCCCTGCGCCTCGGCAATGTCGCACAATACATCGATATCGCTTACATCGCGGCGGTCCTGAAAATAGGCCGTGAAGAGCGCCATCTTCAATGCAGTTTGCGCGCGCCACCCGCGTTCGCTGCCAAATATGGTCAGCAGCTTGTGCGCATTGAACGTATTGTAGATGCGCATACCGTCGCCATAGTTGAAGGCAAACCCCACGCTGTCACCAATATCGGACAGCCGCTGCCTGTTGGCACGGCTTTGTTCGGGCGTGCTGCCATATTTGCGCGCGATATGCTCAGCGGTATCTTCACCCTCAGGCGGCATATTGGGGTTAAGCTCGAATGGATGCCAATGCGTTTCCGCCGCGATGTCGCGGTCCACAAGCACGAGCGCCTTTTCAACCTGCTTCAGTCCAATGATGCACCACGGGCACACCACGTCCGAAACAATATCGATGCGCAGCGGAACGGAGCCTGTCATGGCTGAGCCACCCAATGTCTCAAAAGGCTATGCGCGATGGCAAAGGGCGGCGGGGCATTGAAGCGGCGGTCGGCATCGCCCGCCAAAGCGGCTTTGGCTTCATCCTTTGTGACCCACATGGCATCTTCAATCTCAGTGGTGTCTAGCGTTAGATCATCACCCAGTGCATCGGCAGTGCACGCAATCATCAGTTGCGAGCCGCCAAAGGGCCATGGCTGGCTTATGACGTAACGCACATCGCCGCACGTCACCCCGGCCTCTTCGTGGATTTCGCGGCGCACTGCCTCTTCAATGCATTCGCCGGGCTCCAGGAATCCCGCAAGCGCCGAGTAGTTGCCGGGCGGAAAGCGTGATTGACGGCCAAGAAGCGCCTTGCCCTCAAATTCGGCAATCATGATCACGACGGGGTCGGTGCGCGGAAAATGTTCCTTTTGGCAAAGGCTGCATTTACGGCCCCAACCCGCACGGAATAGCGCGGTTGCCCCACCGCAGCGGCCACAGAAACGATGGTTATTGTGCCATTCGATAAGGCTCCGCGCGGTGCCATAAATGGCGGCATCTTCTGCGGGGAGCATGGACAGGGCCCGCCAGATCGCCGGCGAGCGAAAGGCGTCACCCGTTGCGTCAACCAACGCCACGAAATGGGGCTTTCCGTCGGCAAGGCCAAGCAGGATCAGTTCTTCCGAACCCTCAAGTTCGGCAAAGGAATGCCAATGAAGGCCGCCATTATCGCTGACGCGTGGATCAAGACCGTCAAGACCCAAGACCCGCGCGCGCCAATCGCCCAGCAGCGCGCCATAAGCCTCTGCATCGTTGCGGACGCGGTCAGCGCGGTCGAGCGGTGAGCCCGTAAAACCAGGTGCCATCATGGGATCAGGCTGGCAAACCAAGATCTTTCAAGACCCATTTTGAGAAATCCTGATGAAACGGATAAACGTCGCTTGGCATATATTGCGCCATGCACACGGCGCGCAATTTGCGCTTTGGATCGACGAAAGCGACCGTACCAGCCGCGCCGCCCCAGCCATAGACACCGTCGTTGGCACCCTTGCCAACGCGGCCGCCTGCACCGAAGCCAGCGCCCGAAGCAAATGTGCCGTCGGTGGAAACAGCGGCCGGGAGCAAATCGGACATCGCCAACTTGGCGGTTTCGGCCGACATGATCCGCACGCCGTCCAGTTCGCCATAATTGGCGAGCATATTGAGGAACCGGTCGTAATCGCGCGCGGACGTAACAAGCCCTGCACCGCCAAAGGCGAAGGCTGGCTTGTCGAGATAAATGCTCGTCGCAGCAGGATCAATCGGGAACAGTACACCGTTGACCGGGGCATAGTTGGAAACGAAACGTTTGACCTCTGACTTCGGCACCTGGAAAAAGCTGCTGTTCATCTTCAGCGGCTCAAAGATGCGGGTCTTGAGGAACGCCTCAAAATCCATACCGCTTGCGACTTCAATGACGCGGCCAAGCAGGTCGAGGCCAATCGAATAGCTCCATTTGGTACCTGGCTCCGCAATCAATGGCAGCTTTGCAAGTCGCTCGGCGAACGTCTTGAGATCAGGCGTGGGCGCACTCGTTGGCTGACCAGGAATGGGGAAGCGGCTGACGATTCCTGGCGTGATGCCATTGTCGAGATATTCCTGCAGCAACGGTCCCTTGGTGATGATCGAATAGCCAAGACCAGCCGTGTGCGTCAGCAAGTGGCGCACCGTAATCTGCGTTTTTGCCGGAACCGCATCCAGGCTGTTCGCCGGGTCGGAAAGCACCGTCATATTCGCAAATTCCGGGAGAAACTCGGAAATTGGCTGGTCAAGCTTCATCTTGCCTTCACCAACAAGAATCATAGCTGCCATGCCGGTGATTGGCTTCGTCATGGAATACACGCGCCATAACGTGTTGATGTCTACAAGAGATTTGTCACCCAGCCCTTGCGTACCCACAGCAATGATATCTGGCATGCCCGCAGTGCGGCCGATGGTAGCGACGACACCAGGAAGCTTTCCCGAAGACACATAGCTTTCAAACTGGGTCCGGATGGTTGGGTATAAATCGATTGCGCGTGCCCAGGCGCGTGCAGGAACCAAGGCACCGATGGCGCCAACCGCCGCCAATTGTCCGCTATATGCCAAAAATCCGCGCCGGCCGATCATGGCCCGACCACTTGCTTCCACATTCATGCTTTCTCTCCTGCGTTCATTACCGCCTCTGCTGCTTTTCTAAATACGGTCGGCAGACCAGCCTTGTCGAGCGATTTTACCGGCCACCATTCCCCCGCCCCGGGGTCAGTCGCGCCAGTTGGCCATGCCGTAACGGCAATGTTGAGGCTAATAGAGAAATGCGTGAACATATGCGTGACTTGCGCAGCCAATGGCTGCCATGCTGAGGTCACAGGTGGCACAGCATGACCATCCACGCGCGCCGTCCAATGGTCGTCGGGAAGTGCACGCATCCCTGCCAGCAGCCCTTTGTCCTGGCGTCGCACGAGCCAGACGTGCTGGTCCCTTGTGATCCAGAATACATTGCCAATCCGGTGCGGCTTTGCTTTTTTGGGCTGCCTTGCAGGATACGCCTCGGGGTTGCCAGAAAGGCGGGCAACACAGGCAGAGGCAATCGGGCACAGCAGACATGATGGGGCGCGCACGGAGCAGATTCCTGCCCCCAGATCCATCATGGCCTGCGCAAAATCTCCGGCGCGTTGGTCGGGCGTGATGACGTCCATTGCTGCGCGAATATCTGGTTTCGACTGCGGCAGTGGCGTGGAAATCGCAAACAGCCGTGACACGACGCGCTCAATATTAGCATCAACAACCACCGCCCTTCGCCCAAAAGCAATCGCGGCAATGGCCGCCGCCGTATAAGGGCCGACCCCCGGCAATTTGAGCAATTCTGCTTCGGTGTTGGGCAATTGCCCGTCATGCTCTGCAACGACGACGCGGGCACATTTGAGCAAATTGCGTGCACGAGCATAATAACCAAGCCCTGCCCATGCTGCCATGACATCTGCATCTTCTGCAGCGGCCAAGGTAGCAAAATCAGGCCATGTTTTGGTAAACTTGCGAAAATAGGCGCCCACTGCCGCAACCGTCGTCTGCTGAAGCATGATTTCAGACAGCCAGACATGGTAGGGATTGGCAAATCCGGCACCAGGTGGATTGCGCCACGGCAGCGTGCGTGCGTGCATATCATAATGTGCGAGCAAGTGCCGGGCGATATCCCCAGATTTTTGGTCAGTGTGTTGGACGGCGGGCATGATAAGTGGCATGAATGAGGAGATGGACAAAGGCAAGTCACCTAGCCCGCGAAAAGGCGCAGTTAAGCCTGTCGCGCCCAAAACTTTCCAGCGCCCACGCGGTGGAGAGGCGAGAGCCGTGTCAGCGCTTATGCCCGACATTGGACGGGCGGCATTTCGGCGTTTTGGGTTTGTACAAAGCTCAGTGGTTAGCAGATGGGACGAGATTGTCGGTGCGCGCTACGCTGCAGTCTCTGCGCCTGAGGCGATACGATTCCCGGTCGGCAAGAAATCGGGCGGCACACTTGAGCTGACTGTCGAAGGGGCGCATGCGACGATGATCCAGCATGTCATTCCGGAAATCATCGACCGCGTGAATCGCTTTTTCGGTTATGGGGCAGTGTCGAACGTCAAGGTTCGGCAAGGGCCAGTATCGAATGCAAAGTCGCGGCAACCAACCGCAGCGCCAGTGCTGAAACCTGTTCCCATGGAACTCGGCGAATCCTTGCGCGAAATTGGAGATCCGGAGCTGTTTGCTGTTCTTGAAAGCCTTGCAAAAAGCCTTGCCAAAGGGGGCGAGTAATACCAGATGCGCATCATGTTTTACAAAGACTGAGGCAAAGCGTTATGTTGCGTTTAAGAAAGTATCTTGCTGCTGCTTTTGTCGGCGTCACCGCGATTTCAGCCGGACTGATTGCCGCACCTGCACCGAGTAAATGGTTATCGACTGTCACTGTTACGGCAACAGGCGCACATGTCCTTGGCAACCCGGCCGCGCCCAACAAGGTCGTGGAATATCTAAGCTATACGTGCAGCCACTGCGCGGATTTCGAAAGCAACGAGGCCCCAGTGTTCAAGACCCAATATGTCGCGACTGGCAAAGCCAGTCTCGAGATCCGCAACATGGTGCTCAACCCCGTTGACTTGACGGCGGCTATGCTTGCGCGCTGCGGCGGCAAGGCAAAGTTTTTTGGCAATCACAAGCTTTTGTTTGCCACACAGCCTGAATGGCTAGCCAAAACCAAGAATATAAGTGCAGCCACGCAAGCCAAGTTGAAGGCGCAGGACTACACTGGATTCATGATTGGCGTCTTTAACGAGATCGGCCTTGGGCCTCTCATGCAAAAGCGCGGAATCACGCCAGTGCAGGCAAAAGCGTGTCTGGCGGACAAAGCAGCGTTTAATACTATCGTCAACATGACGGACGCAGGGTCAGCGCTGGGTGTGAAGGGTACACCATCATTCTTGGTCAACGACGTTTTACAAGACCATGTCCATAATGCTGCCGAATTATCGGCACTCATGAAATAATCGACATTTCACATTTAAGGATTTCATATGCGCATCAAGACATTCATTTTTACAGCCACAGCGGCGATGGCACTTGCAGCTTGCGGAAGCAGCGACTCCAGCACAGCACCAAAAGGCGAACCGATCGCAAAGGTTGCGGCCCCTGCGGGTAAAAGCTGGATCGACGTTGTCTCCAAATCAGAATTTGGCGGCTATCAAATGGGCAACCCGAATGCAAAACTGAAGCTTGTGGAATATGGTGCGATCAGCTGCCCCACCTGCGCGCTTTTTTCGGTGCAGTCGACAGAAGAGCTCAACAAGATCGTGAACGATGGCACAGTGTCATTTGAGTACCGCCCTTTCCTGGTCCACGGTATTCAGGACGTTCCCGGATTCCTTCTGGCGCAGTGCAGTGGTCCGGAAGCATTCTTCCCGCTTTCCGAACAGCTTTACGCCGACCAGTCCAACTGGCTTGGAAAACTGAGCACCGTGACGCAGGCGGATCAGCAAGCAATGCAAAAAATGTCGCCTGAACAGATTGCAACATTGTTGGGCACAAAGATGGGCCTGATCGAATTTGTAAAGTCGCGCGGCATTAGCGAAGATCAAGCCAAATCCTGTCTTGCTGACAGAGCGGCCATCGACAATCTGGTTAAGATGACCGAGCGCGGGACCAATGACGATGGCGTAACTGGAACGCCTTTCTTCTTGCTCAACGGCGCAAAGTTGGACGCAAGTTCCTGGAACCAGGTCAAGGGCAAGCTGGTCGAGGCCGGCGCCCGCTGAATATGGCTCGGGGGGGCCATATATTGACCTTGTTGGCGAAGGGGGCTTCCCCTTGCGCATAAAGAAGCTGAAACTGGTCGGCTTCAAAAGCTTTGTTGAACCTGCTGAACTCAGGATTGAAAGCGGGCTGACGGGCATTGTTGGCCCCAATGGCTGTGGAAAATCGAACCTGCTTGAGGCCATTCGCTGGGTGATGGGCGAAAGCAGCGCCAAATCCATGCGCGGGGCGGGCATGGAGGATGTCATCTTCGCAGGGACCGCATCCCGACCACCACGCGATTTTGCTGAAGTGACGATATTGGCGGAACGTAGCGATGATACGGCAGCCAATGACGCCGACGAAGAATTGGAAGTAACCCGCCGGATCGAGCGCGGCGCCGGTTCGGCTTACCGGTCGAACGGGCGGGATGTGCGGGCAAAGGATGTCGCGCTGATCTTTGCCGACGCTGCAACGGGAGCGCATTCGCCTGCGCTGGTCAGCCAAGGCCGCATTGGCGCCATCATTTCGGCCAAGCCTCAGGAACGCCGCCAGATGCTGGAGGAGGCAGCCGGTATCTCCGGGCTGCACGTCCGCCGCAAGGATGCCGAGCAAAAATTGCGCGCAGCCGAAAGCAATCTTGAGCGGCTTGCTACCATTCTTTCAGACATGGATGCGCGCGCTGGCCAACTTCGCCGTCAGGCAAAACAGGCAGAGCGCTACCGAACGCTGACGAAAGACATTCTTCAGGCCGAAGCCCGCTTGATCTTCGTTCGCTGGCGCGAGGCAAAGGCCGCCGCAGATGAAGCGCGGG
>JANMJX010000181.1:0-11128 GCA_031371575.1 Sphingomonadales bacterium | reverse complement strand
AAGCTCACCGTCCACAACGCCCGCGCCAACAATCTGAAGAATGTGACCGCAAGCATTCCCTTGGGCACGTTCACTTGCATCACCGGCGTGTCAGGATCGGGCAAGTCGAGCTTCACCATCGACACGCTCTACGCCTCGGCAGCGCGGCAACTGAACGGCGCGCGGGTCATCGCGGGCGCGCATGACAAGATCACCGGCCTCGAACATTGCGACAAGGTGATCGACATCGACCAGTCGCCCATCGGCCGCACGCCGCGTTCAAACCCGGCGACGTACACTGGCGCATTCACCAACATCCGCGACTGGTTCGCGCAATTGCCCGAAAGCGCCGCGCGCGGGTACAAGCCGGGGCGTTTCAGCTTCAACGTCAAGGGCGGCCGCTGCGAAACCTGCAGCGGCGATGGCCTGATCAAGATCGAGATGCACTTCCTGCCCGACGTCTATGTGACGTGCGAGGAATGCAACGGCAAACGCTACAACCGCGAAACATTGGAGGTCAAATGGAAGGGCCTGTCGATCGCTGACGTCCTCGACATGACCGTCGAAGACGCGGTCGAAGTGTTCAAGGCCGTTCCGCCGATCCGCGACAAGATGGCGATGCTCGCCGAGGTTGGCCTTGGCTATGTCAAGGTCGGGCAGCAGGCCACGACCCTGTCCGGCGGCGAAGCGCAACGCGTGAAACTCGCCAAGGAACTCAGCCGCCGTTCCACCGGCCAGACGCTTTACATCCTCGACGAGCCAACGACTGGCCTCCATTTCGAGGACGTCCGCAAGCTGCTTGAAGTCCTCCACCGCCTCGTCGAACAGGGCAACAGCGTGGTGGTGATCGAACATAATCTCGACGTCATCAAGACCGCCGACTGGATCATCGACCTCGGCCCCGAAGGTGGCGTCAAGGGCGGGGAGATCGTCGCCGAAGGCACGCCCGAGCAGGTCGTAAAGGTCGCCGCGAGCTACACCGGCCATTATCTGAAGCCGATGTTGGAAAAGGCGAAATAGCCACTTTCCCTTACGGCTTCCGTTCCTCTTCGAAAGGGTGTACGCTCGGGTCTCACGGGATAGGAGGGACCCCCCATGATACAGCATCTGAAAACGACTGCGGCGTTGACGACGACGGCTATCATCACCTTGTTTTGGGCCGGATCAGCGCAGGCGGCGAGCGATTATCTGTTGAGGATTGAAGGCGTACCGGGCGAAAGCCGCGTTGCCGGCGCTGGCGGCGGGGCAATGCCGCATGTCAAGAAAGAGAAATGGATCGAGCTGATGTCAGTCCAGTCCGGCGCTGAAATCGCGCCCGATGGGTCGGCCCGCGCCACAGGTTACGACGTCAAGACGATCAAGACCGCGCGCGAAGCTTCGTCAGGAATGGCGACGGGCAAACGCATGCACAAGCCCATGCCCGTGATGTCGCCGAACGTCGACACCGAAACCGCCGCCTTGTTGCTGCCTGCGGTTCAGAAAATCCGCGAAGCCACCGCGCGCATGACGCCATGGGCGGGCTGCACAGCGGGTCAGACGTTGGACGCCATTACGATCAAGCAGGTGTCGACCGGCAAAGAGGGCAAAATCCTCGACCCCGTCCTGACCACCTGCGCCGCAGATTCGGTGAGCTTCAACTTCACCAAGATCGAGTGGAAATAGAGGGCACCTCCTCCCGCGGGTAGCAGGCTTTAGGGTCACGCCACTTCACGCCGGACATATGCGGTCGGCCAGCCGATATGCACACGATGCTGCGCCTCCAGCGCACGGGCCCTCTCGCCAAGGAAAATTGGCGGGTGTAAACAGATTTGGTTGGACAAGCATTGTCACGCGCCGGTCATGTTGGTCTGCGATGGCGCGAACGAATTTTTTGGGGAGAGTAGAATGCGTACATTGTCATCCACCCGGTCAGTCACCTTTGCGCTGGCGTCCTGCCTGGTCGCCGCGCCGCTTCTGGCGCAGGACGTGCCTGTCGCGCCCGCTGGCTCAGCCCCCGCTCCAACCGCGCCAGCGCCAGTCGCCGTGCGCATCGGCACGCCGCCGATCACCACCAGCGAAGGCTATCTCAAGGCGGGCGAAGCCGAGCTCGCACGTCTGGAGGCGGACAAGCCCAACATGCGCAAGGCGCGCAATGTCATCATCTTCATCGGCGACGGCATGAGCGTCACGACGCTGACCGCTGCGCGGATCTATGAGGGCCAGCAAAAGGGCGTCGACGGCGAATCCTACACCGCGCAGATGGACCGCCTGCCCTATACCGCCTTGGTCAGGACCTATTCGCATGATGGCCAGGTGCCCGACAGCGCGCCGACCGCGACTGCCCTGGTCTCGGGCGTCAAGACGCTGAACGGTGTCATCGGCGTTGGGCCACAAGCCATCGAGGACAATTGCAAGGCGACCGAGCCCTATAAGGTGCAGTCCTTGTTCGAGCTGGCCGAGGACCGCGGCCTTGCCACAGGCATCGTCTCGACCGCGACGATCACGCATGCGACGCCCGCCTCCACTTATGCGCACACGGCGCAGCGCGACTGGGAGGTCGATGCCAATATGCCTGCGGCGGCCAAAGCCGAAGGCTGCATCGACATTGCGCGGCAGATGGTTGAATGGCCGCATGGCAATGGCCTTGACGTGATGCTTGGCGGGGGACGCCAGCACTTCATGCCGAACACCGCGGCTGACCCAGAATATCAGACCAAGATGGGCAAGCGCGCCGATGGCAAGGACCTGATCGCGACATGGCAGGCGGCGAACCCCAAGGGCGCCTATGTGTGGAACAATGAGGGCTTTGCCGCGGTCGATGCGAAGAAGGCGAGCAAGCTGCTCGGCCTGTTTGAGCAATCGCACATGCAGTATGACGCAGACCGGACCGCGACCGGATCGAAGGAGCCATCGCTTGCCGAGATGACGAGCAAGGCCATCGAGGTGCTGGCGAAGAACCGCAAGGGCTATATCCTGATGGTCGAGGCAGGAAGGATTGACCATGGCCATCATGCCGGCAACGCCTATCGCGCGCTGCAGGATACCGTTGCGCTGAACGACGCGCTGAAGGCGGCGATGGACAAGGTCGACATGCGTGACACGCTGATCATCGTGACATCCGACCACAGCCACAATTTCACCATGGCGGGCTATCCCGAGCGCGGCAACCCGATGCTGGGCAATGTTGTCGACCAGAAAGGCGAGGCTTCGCTGGCGCTTGATGGCAAGGGGTACACGACCCTGAGCTATGCCAATGGCCCTGGCGCGGTCACCACCGCGGCGCGGCCCGACCCGCTAACGCAGGACACGCAGGCGCTCAATTACAAGCAGCAGGCATTGATTCCGCTGCCTTCAGAAACGCATAGCGGCGAAGATGTCGTGGCGCGTGCGGCCGGGCCAAAGGCCTATCTGGTGAAGGGCACGATCGAACAGAACACGATCTACCAGATCATGCGCGCGGCGCTTGGCCTGAAGTAGAGCGGGGCTTAAATAAAGCGGGCAATAAAAACCCCGCCCGGGGGAGGTTCCGGGCGGGGCACTTTACGCGATGTCCAGTTTGCTAGGGGTCGGACAGCGCGCTTGGCTGTGGCAGGTGGGACACCCGCCACGGCCAAATGGGTTAGGGCATGACCACCGTGTCAACGACGTGGATCGTGCCGTTCGACGCGACCATGTCGGCTGCGGTGACGGTCGACTTGCCGCCCTTAGCGTCGGTCAGGACGATCTTGTCGCCGTCCATCATGGCCTTCAGGCTGCCGCCGTTAAGCGTCTTGACGGTTGCAGTGCCCTTGCCGTCTGTGATCATCTTGGCGAGATCGCCCGACTTCACATTGCCGGCAACGACATGATATTTCAGGAGCGCAGCAAGCTTTTCCTTGTTTTCAGGCTTCATCAAACCGTCAAGCGTTGCCTTGTCGACCTTGGCAAAGGCTGCATTGGTTGGTGCAAACACGGTGAACGGTCCGGCGCCCGAGAGCGTTTCGCCAAGGCCAGCTGCGGTTACTGCAGTGACCAGAGTGGATACTTCCGGGTTGCCTTGTGCAAGCGCAACAATGGTCTTGTCGCCAGTCGCTTCCGTAGCAACCATCGTATCGGTTGCCATCGCATCGTCTTGCACGACTTCGGTATCGGTCGTTGGGGCTGGCGCTTTTTCGCTGCCGCTACAGGCGCTCAACGCGAGCGCCGACAAGCCAACTGCCCAAGTGCGTTTCAATTTCAACATCTTTCAAATCCTTCCAAGTGATCCCCTCAACGTTGAATAACGCGCAACCTCCCGAATGGATGCATGCCACCCACATTTTATAATTGGGCTTTGTGACAATCCCGATATACGAGCGGTCCATGACTGGCCTTGCCCCTGTCCTGCGCGATGCGACTGTGACGCTTTCTGCCGTCAGCGCGACACCGCGGCTTGATGCCGAATTGCTCATGGCACATGCGCTTGGGATGGACCGGTCGATGATGCTGCTGCGCCAGCACGACCTTGTCGCACCCGATGGCTTCGCCGGACTGCTCGCGCGCCGCTTCGCGCATGAACCTGTCGCCTATATCACCGGAGTTCAGGCCTTCTGGGATCTGGAGCTGCGCGTAACACCCGATGTCCTCATCCCCCGCGCGGACAGCGAAACATTGCTCGACGTTGCGACAGACTGGTTCGGAAAGGATCGGATGCCAGCCCGAATCGCTGACCTTGGCACAGGTTCGGGCGCACTTTTGCTGGCGGCATTGTCGATATTTCCCGCTGCATCAGGTTGCGGCATTGACTCAAGCATGGCAGCACTCGGCGTGGCGCGCGGTAATGCCGACCGCCTGGGCTTTGCCGATCGTGCAATATTCATGCAGCGTGATTGGGCCGTGGACGGTTGGAGCGAGGGCCTTGCCCGATTTGACCTTATCTTGTGCAACCCCCCTTACATCGAGGACGGCCATGCGCTTGAGGCGATGGTATCGGCGCATGAACCACATAGCGCCCTTTTCGCGGGCGCAGACGGGCTGGACGATTACCGGATGCTGATTCCGCAGCTACCCTTGTTGCTCAGCTCCGACGGGGTCGCTATCTTCGAAATTGGATATAATCAGGCAGAGGCCGTGCGCGAATTGGGCGCCAAAGCCGGTTTTTCCACAGAACTGCGACATGATCTTGCGGGAAATCCAAGAGCGATACGCTTTTCGCTTGGAATCGAAGAATACAACGACTAGGACGCAAGGGCATCGCAGCAAAAACTCCGATTTACGGTCTTGTAGCGCGAAGCCGCCCCCCAGCGCAAATGGACAAAGTGACAGGGTCATGCCGACCCTAGCGCAACCCACACCGGGTTCAGGGGCTTCATGCAATTTTAAGTGCTAAACAGAGGACGGGTCAGCCCTGATGAATACCAACAACAGGCAGCAGCAGAACAACAACCGGCGCCGCGGTCGTAATAATAATAACAACAACAACAACCGGCAACAAAACAACAACCGAAGCGGTTTTGATTATCAAAACCAGATCGACAATCGTGCGCGCGGCAACGCGGCGCAGATGCTCGAGAAATACAAGAAACTGGCGCAGGATGCCCAATTCAACGGCGACCGCGTAAATGCCGAATATCATCTGCAGTTTGCAGACCATTATTTCCGCGTCCTCGCCGACTTCCGCAGCCGCCAAGAGGCTCGTCAGGAACAGCAAGGCGAACGCCGCCCCCGTGACGATGCGCGCGACGACAATCGTGATGATCGCGACGATTGGCAGAATGACGACCGCCCACAAAACTATGATCGCTCGCCGAATTATGATGATCAACCATCATCCGAGGGCGCTGATGCCGATCAGGTTTCCGCCGACGATGCCAATGATAATGACCAGCGCGAACCGCGCGGCCAGCAACGCGAGGCACGCCCGCGTCGCCCTGAACGGAACGAGCGGACTGAACGCCCGGAGCGGACTGAGCGCTCCGAGCAAAGCGAACGTCCTGAACGGACCGAACGCACCGAACGCAATGACCGTTCCGCAAATGATGGGCGCAATGCCAACCGAGGCCCACGCCGTCACCACAGCGAAGACAATGACGATGCACCCGCGGGTCTTGATCTCGCAGTCTTGCCCCCGTCGATTGCCATATTGTCGGACGAAAGTGACAGTGCAGCGGAAAAGCCAGCACGTAAGCCACGTGCGCGCCGGGTTAAGGCAGCGGATGATGATGGAGTTGCCACAGCCGCTGAATGATCTGCGGTAACGCAGATATTCAGTGCAGTTGTGTTTTTGCCGCACTTCGGCTGCCGGACGATTATGCCCCTGGCAGCGGACGGGGCTTGTGCTCTTCATCGAGCGCCACAAATGTGAACAATCCCTCGGTCACCTTGACCTCTTGCTGCCCACGCTCCCGCGTCGCGATAACTTCGACCCTAATGCCCATCGATGTGCGCCCGCGCCGTTCGAGCGTCGCGTAGACAGAGATGATGTCGCGCAAAAGGATTGGCGCAATAAACTCCATCTTTTCGATAGCGACGGTGGCACAGGCTCCCTGCGCAATTCGGCCAGCCAATATGCCGCCTGCCTGATCCATCATCCCAAGCACCCATCCGCCGAAGATATGTCCATTGGCATTGATATCGGCCGGCCCCGGAACGACACGGAGCACGGGGTCGTTCCGTTGCGGTAGATTTCGGATATTTTCAGTCACCGGTCAGCTTCATCCTCGAACGGGTCTTCGATGGATTCGTCATGCCCTGATCCGCTGGACAAGAATACGAGTCCCATTAAAGCTGCGGTTAGCATCACCGCGCCAAAGATCGCGCCTGCCGTTGCAATAAAAAAGTGGATCGACACCATTCCGTTGTGCCACCAAAAGCTGCCCAAGGCAGCAATGGTCACAATCAAGGTCACGCCAAACATCCAGCGCATAAGGCGCCAGTATCGCTGCCAAGCGAAGCTGGCATATTCGGGATCATCAAGGCGGGAAGGACGAGTCATGGGTTGATAAGGTGGCCTTATGCTATAAGTTCTCTCAGGGGCAAGGATATAGGGAGAGAGTCGATGACGATTTCTGCAATTTTGGCCAACCGTCCTGCGGATGTGTTTACCGCATCGCCACATGAAAGCGTTGGCGAGGTTGTAGCGCGCTTGGCTGAACATCGCATCGGCGCGCTCCCCGTGATCGATGGCTCTTCCGTGCTGGGCATTTTTTCGGAGCGGGATATTGTCTATGGCATCGCGCGCCATGGCGCGGCTTTTTTAACGAAGACGGTAGCGGATACCATGACGGCACCTGCCATAACCGTTGCACCCGACACCGCAATTATGTCCGCTCTGTCGCTCATGACAAAACGCAGGATCCGGCATCTTCCCGTGATTGAAGAGGGTGGCCTGATTGGATTTGTTTCCATTGGCGACTTGGTCAAGCATCGCATTGAAAAGATCGAATC
Source organism: Sphingomonadales bacterium (assembly GCA_031371575.1). Classification (GTDB taxonomy): domain Bacteria; phylum Pseudomonadota; class Alphaproteobacteria; order Sphingomonadales; family Sphingomonadaceae; genus Sphingorhabdus_B. The sequence goes on along the minus strand of JANMJX010000181.1, from coordinate 3,766 downwards.
AGAGGCCGCAGCGATGCGCGAGTATATCAGCATGGCGTAAATCGCTGAATCGTCTTATTTTTTAGTGCTGCCCTATCCTTGTTGGAGTGCCCCATGTCGAAGATCGATTTTTACACCAATCCGATGTCGCGTGGCCAAATCGCGCGCTGGGCCCTGCACGAAGTGGGCGCGGAATATGAACAACATTTGCTGGATTATGGCACGACGATGAAGTCGCCCGAATTTCTGGCCATCAACCCAATGGGCAAGGTGCCTGCCATTGTCCACGATGGCCATGTTGTCACCGAATGTGCGGCCATTTGCGCCTATCTCACAGATGCATTTCCCGGTTGCGGCCTTAAACCCACCGACGCCGAACGCGCCGATTATTATCGATGGATGTTTTTTGCTGCAGGGCCAGTGGAGGCAGCAATCACGAACCATTCGGCCGGGTTCGATCCTTCCCCTGAAAAAGAAATGATGTTTGGTTATGGCAGCTATGACCGGGTCATCGATGCGCTCGACCAGCACTTCAGCGACAATATTTATGTGTGCGGAGACAGATTTACCGGCGCCGATCTATATGTCGGCTCCCAAGTGATATGGGGTGTATTATTCGGTTCCATGCCAAAGCGTGATTCAATTGTGCGTTACAGCGACCTGCTCACCGCACGTCGGGCGCATCAGGCAGCCAAGGCCATTGACGCGGCGTTAATCGCGCAGGCCCAGGCAACTCCCGCCGCCTAAGCCTGTTTCACTTCGTTTGTGATGGCAATGGCGCCGCCGATGTTGCTGGCGGTGTCATGATGTTTGTTGCCGGATTGTAGGCCGGCCTAGGTCCATATTTCATATTCCAGTCGGCCAGATCGCGCTCATATTTCACATAAGCGTCGTAAAAATTGACAAAAATATTGTCGATGTCCGTCAAGCCACCCATAGCATATTCGGGTAATGCTTCCTTTGGCACCTGATTGGCTTCGGTCAACTTGCGCAATGACATGTCGCAATATTGTGCACGCACCGGCGGCAATGCGAAATAATTGTACAGGTCTGTCATGCGCGTATCGCGAATGCGCAAACCATTTTGCTTCGGGTAGCGCGCCACAAATTCACGATCCACAGACTTGCTGGTTTTCGACAGCAGCACCTTATGCACGACGATGAATTTGTTGTATTCGTTCGCGATTTGGCCCCAGACGGGTCCTTGGCAATTCAACGCCGCAACATTCAGCGCGGAGCGGAAGTGCCAGATTTGTTCGTCTCGGCTCAGCCCGCGATTAGGGGTAACACGAACACCGTCCACGCCAACGGGCGGAATAGCCATCGACAGCGCAGCGCCCCCTGGCGGCAAGGGCATGGCTGGAGGCGGTGGCGGTGGCGGTGGAAGCGGGATAGGTGGTGGCGCGACCTTGACGGGCGCGGGTGCACAGGCTGCAACTGCCGTAATGAAAATAATGGCAGCTAGATTTTTAACGCCCCGACGCATGTGCTTTGTCTCCGATAGCCCAAACTGATTCCAACAGGATTTTACAAGGAAAGAAAAGCCCTGTTCGACGAAATTCCAAAGAAAATGGCCCAGTGGTTTCCCACCGGGCCATATCTATGTGTTTTACCTGAACCGCGAATGACTAGTTGCGGTTTCCAAGGAAGCTCAGCAGGAACTGGAACATGTTGATAAAGTCCAGATAGAGATTCAGCGCGGCCATAACCGCTGCTTTTCCGAGCATTTCGGGACCTTGCAGATAGAAATACTGGCTCTTGATCTGCTGTGTATCATAAGCGGTGAGACCAGCAAAGATTAACACACCAGCGCCGCTGATAACCCAATGCATGGTATCAGAGCCCAGGAAAATATTGATGACAGATGCCACTATCAAGCCGACCAGCCCCATAATCAGGAAACTGCCCCAACCGCTGATATCCTTTTTCGTGGTATAGGCCCACAAGCTAAGGCCCGCAAATGCGGCCGACGTTGCAAAGAATGTCTGGGCAATCGATTCACCCGTAAACATCATGAAAACGCGCGCCAGCGATAGGCCCATCAGCACCGCAAAACCCCAGAACATTGCCTGAAGCGAGGCAGCCGAAAACTTGTTCTGGCCAAAGCTCATCACAAAAACGACCACCAAAGGTGAAAGGATTATCACCCAGCTTAGCAAGCTTGGGTTGATCAACAGATTTTGCGCCAACTCGGTTTGCGCAAACAGCATTGCAACGACGCCGGTCAGCAGAACGCCCGACGCCATATAATTATAAACCTTGAGCATGTGCGAACGCAAGCCAGCGTCAAAAGCGACGTCACCGGAGCGTGTGCCTACACCTTCAAGACTTGACTGGGTCCCGGTTACCCGTGGATCGGACCACTGTGCCATGACTTATTTCTCCTCAAAACACGGCAATATCGCCGCATGTGAACTATATTGGAGGGAATTGGTCTAATTTCAAGTAAAACACGACACGTCTTAGCGCGATTTTTTGGAGGCCGCGGCCGTATAAAGTTGAGTGGTAATTCAGGTTGCGCCAGTTGCCTGTTCTGCTAGCCCTGCACCGGAAAGTCGATAACGGCCATATAGGGAGAGCATAGTGAGCGTGACGGTTGAAGGCGAAAATCCCGATGGCATTTCCCCAAAGTCGGAAACGCCCCTGCCCGAGGCCAGCAGCTATAGCTGGTATGTCCTGCTCGTGCTCGTTGTCGTCTATATCCTCAATTTTATTGACCGGCAGATTCTCAGCATCTTGGCCGTTGATATCAAGGCCGACCTTGGCCTGACCGATGCCGATATGGGCTTTCTGGGTGGCGCAGCCTTTGCCGTATTCTACGCTTTGTTCGGCATACCACTTGGTCGGCTCGCCGATAATTGGAGCCGTGTGAAGCTGCTTTCGATCGGGCTTGCTTTGTGGTCGCTGATGACCGCTTTGTCCGGATTTGCGCGCAACCAGGCTGAATTGACCATGGCACGTATGGGTGTTGGCGTTGGTGAAGCAACGGCAAGCCCAACCGCTTATTCGCTCATCTCCGACTATTTCCCCAAGAGGCAGCGCGCGACCGCGCTCGCGATTTACTCTTCCGGCCTATACATCGGCGGCGGTGTCTCGCTGTTTCTCGGCGCGCTGATCGTGCAAAGCTGGGACGCGGCTTACCCGCAAGGCGGCCCACTTGGGCTGGTTGGCTGGCATGCCGCTTTCGTGGCGGTTGGTATTCCGGGCGTGATCGTTGGTTTGTGGGTCGCGACTTTGCGAGAGCCTGTGCGCGGCGCCATGGACGGACTGGTGACACCCGCTCATCCGGCGCCGTTCCGCGCATTTGCACATGATCTTTCGATGATTGTCCCGCCTTTCACTTTGTGGGGTGCGTGGCAGCGCGGCCCCTCTGCCCTGCTCATCAACCTTGCCACTGGCGGAGCCATTGCGGCCTTTGCGTACACGATGATCCAGCTGACCGGCAATTTCCCGCAATGGTCAGCGGTCGGCTTTGGCTATTATGCCGTATTCTCCTGGGCCTCAACGCTCCGTGCGAAGGACCCTGCGACCTTTCGTTTGATTTGGGGCACGCCAGCGTTCATTTGCACGACCCTTGGCTATGGCCTTGTGGCTTTGGCGGCCTATGCGCTCGCATTCTGGTCGGCACCTTATGCCGAAACCGTGCTTGGCCTGCCCAAGCAGCAACTGGCCTTCATCCTTGGCGCAAACGGTGCAATTGCCGGATTTTTGGGTGTCATCATCGGTGGGCGGGTCGCAGATTTCCTGCGCACCAAAAATCCGGCTGGCCGCATTCTGGTTATCATTC
>JANMJX010000053.1:0-1507 GCA_031371575.1 Sphingomonadales bacterium | reverse complement strand
TAGCCTTGGCTCGACAACTCCGTAACCCAGGCATCGAGGCGCTTGCTTTCGAAATATACCACAGTTGAAGTCGCACAATCATCGCTTTGATGGATGGAGAAGGTTACGCCATTGGGCACTTCAAAACGCGCATAACCATTGTCCGGACTGTCGACAATTTGTTGTAACCCTAGCGTTTTGTAAAAGTCTTTTGACGCTGCATAATCGCGGCAACCAACGGTCACTTGATTAAGCGACGGGCCGGCAACCATAGCATCTTCACGCACAGATTGGTGCCCCATGGGGCCATGTCCTTGACCCAACCCAGGTGCATCAAGCAGGGCAAGTCGAACAAAAACGCGCGCGCGCTGTATAGCCGGAATGATCTCCATGCCCTGCCCCAATCCAGTGGCGATTGCCGTGGCCAATGTGCACCCGGTTCCATGCGTGCTGCGCGTTTGTATCCGCGTGTCGCTCCACATTTCGCATTGCCCGGGTGCCAAATGAAGTTCGTCGACGATGTCGTCGCTATCCGCATGCCCGCCCTTTAAAAGCAGCGGGATCCGCCGCGCAAGCAGGGCATCCTTGCCACCAAGCGCCTTTAACTCTGGCAGATTGGGCGTTGTCAGCGTGGCGAGCCGCATCAATCTTTCAAATGCCGATATGGTGTCCGCATCCGCCAACACGGCGCCGCTGGTGGCGACCATGACGGGGTCGAACACAATCGGGCAGGACAATTCGGAAAGGCTGTCAGCTACGGCATGGGCCGTATCGGCAGTGCCAATCATACCGATTTTGACGGCGTCTACACCGATATCGCTGACAACAGTGGAAATCTGGTCAATCACCATCTGTGTTGGGATCATGTGCACAGCGTCAACGCCAAGCGTATTTTGCGCTGTCACCGCAGTGATAGCCGTCATGGCGTGCCCGCCAAGCATAGTTACCGTCTTGATGTCTGCTTGAATCCCTGCACCGCCCCCGCTGTCCGAGCCAGCGATAATCAATATCCGCGCTGGCCCATCTTCCGGCATCAGGATGCTGCAGCCCGGACTGCATCGCAAATACGGTCAACAATGCGCTCGACCTTTGCCATATCGTCGCCTTCGGCCATCACGCGGATAACAGGCTCTGTCCCTGACGGCCGAATAACAAGCCGGCCAATCTCAGCCAATTCAGCCTCTGCCTCGGCAATGACGGCCTGAACATCGGGATGTTCAAGCGGCTTACCCCCCGAAAAGCGCACATTTTGCAGCAATTGAGGCACAGGATCGAAAAGGTGCAGCAATTCACTGGCTGGCTTGCCGCTTTCCACCAATTGCGTGAGCACTTGCAGAGCCGCTACGGTTCCGTCGCCAGTCGTGGCATGGTCCAACAAGATCATGTGGCCCGATTGTTCACCGCCGACATTGATGCCATGCTTGCGCATTTCCTCGAGGACATAACGGTCGCCGACCTTTGCGCGGATGAGTCGCAAATCCTGGCTTTCAAGATAGCGTTCAAGCCCGAGGTTGGACATAACGGTCGC
>JANMJX010000028.1:0-13324 GCA_031371575.1 Sphingomonadales bacterium | reverse complement strand
TCTATCTACGGGGTTCTTTCCCGCCTTATTTGAAACCCACGGCTCAATTTGCGAAGTCGCGCGTTAACCCATCTGACCGGGTTTCGCTGCCCCTCGGCTGGACCCGGTCAAACCGGAGGGTTTGATCATGATTTCAGGAATGTTCGCGTTAATAGGCCGCTTCATGCTTGCGTTGCTCTTCATTGTGTCAGGCGCGATGAAGCTCACTGATCTGTCCGGAACATCGGACTATATGGCTTCGGTAAATCTTCCGACCAACCTTGCGCTACCGACCGCTCTGTTTGAAGTCATTGGCGGATTGATGATCATCTTTGGCGTGTTCACGAGGCTGACGGCGCTCGTTTTTGCCGTCTTCTGCTTGTTAACGGCTTTGCTGTTTCACCGCGAGACCGCTGATCCCATCCAGGCAGCAGCTGCGCTAAAAAATATTGCGATCGCCGGTGGTTTCTTCTGTCTCTTTGCGTTCGACCAGAAAAGCTACAGCTTCGATTCCTACCGTGCCCGTAAGCGCCGCGAAGCTGAGGATAGGCTGGTCACAAGGACCGACCATGACAGCGCGCTGCATACCCGCCGCGAAGTGATAGTCGAACCTGACTATCAAAAAGACCGCCGCATTTAGTATCTTCCCTATGCGATTTTGGTCGACTCGGCGGGCATTTTTGCTCATCGATTGCGGCAGATAGATATTCGGGAGGAAGAGATGCCAAGTGAAAGCCGCGAGTTTGATATTATCGTGTACGGTGCAACGGGATATACCGGGCGCTTGGTTGCTGAATATCTAAAAGACAAAAAAGGCTTGAAATGGGCCATGGCGGGCCGAAGCGCGGATAAGCTGGCCGAAGTCCGCGACTTGATCGGCGCCGCTGCAGACACGCCATTGATCGTCGCGGATGCATCTGACCCATCGACATTGGATTCCATGGTCAAAAGAACCAGGGTCGTGCTGACAACGGTTGGCCCCTATCAATTATATGGCAATGAGCTCGTTGCTGCATGTGTTGCAAACGGCACGGATTACACTGACCTGTGCGGTGAACCTGCATGGATGCGCCAAAAAATCGATCAGCATGACGCTGCGGCGAAAGCATCAGGTGCGCGCATTGTCTTTTCGGCAGGATTTGATTCCATTCCCTTCGATCTTGGTGTGCTCATACTCGAAAAGCATTGCGTACAAAGTTTCGGGGCGCCCGCCCCGCGCGTCAAGGGTCGTGTACGGGCGATGAAGGGCACGTTCTCAGGCGGTACAGCTGCAAGCCTGAAGGCGACCATGGCCGCCGCAAGCAAGGACCCGGCGGTTATTGGCTATCTGACAAATCCGTTCAGCCTGGCCGGCGGCTTCGAAGGCCCCCCACAGCCAGCGGGCAACAAACCGGAATATGACGAAAGCCTCGGCAGTTGGGCGACCAGTTTTGTGATGGCACCGATCAATACAAAAAACGTCCATCGTACCAATTTCCTGCTGAATCAGGCTTTTGGCGCAGACTTTGTCTATGATGAAATGATGCTTACGGGTCCAGGCGACCAGGGCGAAGCCATTGCCAAGCATGTCGCATCCACGCCGATGATGGGCGGCGACAATGACCCCAAACCAGGTGAAGGTCCAACGAAAGAGGAGCGTGACACTGGCTTCTACGACGTCCTGTTCGTCGCCGAATATCCAGACGGCCGCACAGCAAAGCTGAGCGTGAAGGGCGACCGTGACCCGGGCTATGGATCAACCAGCAAGATGATCAGCGAAACGGCCATCGCCTTGTGCGAAATACATGGTCCCGGCGGTGTGACTACGCCTGGGGCAGCACTGGGTGAGGCCCTTGTTGAGCGACTGCAAAAAAATGCAGGATTGAGCTTCACTGTTGAGGACTGACCACTTCCATAACAGGCTGCGCGTTCTTATATGCCACAAGCCATGTTAGGTCGCCTTTTCAAAAAAGCTGTTGTGCCGCGCCCGCTCGACTCCGCGCGGGTGCCTGAGGGCATGCGTGTGTATGCGATCGGTGATATCCATGGCCGCGACGACTTGCTGGACAACTTGCTTACAAAAATTGCGGCGGATGATCAAGCGCGCGGCCCTGCAGATACACAAATCATATTCCTCGGCGATCTTGTTGATCGCGGCCCGGGAAGCGCGGCGGTGATCGAAACAGCGATGGCATTGAAGGCATCGGACAAAAACGTCCGTTTCCTGATGGGGAACCATGAAGAGGTCTTCGTGAGTGCCTGTCGCAAGGGTGACACAAAGGTTACCCGGTTTTTTCTTCGCATTGGCGGAGAAGAAACCGTTTTGTCCTATCCCATCACGCGGGCAGAATATATCACCCTTGATATGGAGCAGCTGACCGAGCGATTGACGACGTTGGTGCCTCAGACGCATCTGGAATTCATCGAAAATTTCGAAGACCAGATCGTGATTGGCGACTATGTTTTCGTCCATGCCGGTATTCGCCCCGGAGTTCCATTGTCGGATCAAAAACCAAGCGATATGCGGTGGATTCGCGAAGAATTTGTGGATCAGCGCGGCGATTTGGAAAAGGTCGTCGTCTACGGCCACACAATATATGACGAGGTTGACGAACGCGGTTCTCGTATCGGTATTGATACTGGAGCGTACAATTCAGGGAAGTTGACAGCGCTTGCGCTTGAGGGTGGTGAGCGCTGGTATCTACAAACATAACGGGACGGGGAATATGATGAATAAGACAGCGTTGATTGCCAGTATCATTGCTATTGGCGTTGCTTCCCCATTATCCGCGCAAACAAGTCCGAAGCCAGAGCGCCTGAAGGCTGACGTTGAAAAGCTTGTGAGCTTTGGCACGCGCCATACGCTCTCTTCGGCATCGGACCCCAAGCGCGGCATTGGTGCAGCGCGTGCATGGGCGCAGGGCGAATTCGAAGAAATTGCGAAGGCATGCAAGGGCTGCCTGAAGACCGAATTGCTTCAACGCGACATGTCTGGTCCGCGTATCCCGAACGGCGTCAATATCGTCGATGTTCTTGCCATCAAGCCCGGCAAAATGGGCTGGAATCACGTCATCATCATTGCAGGGCACATCGACAGCCGTGTTTCAGACGTGATGGATTTTACGAAAGATGCGCCTGGCGCCAATGATGACGGGTCAGGCAGTGCACTGGTGATCGAGGCTGCACGCATCATGGCGCAACAGCCGCAAACCGAGGCGACGATTGTCTTCGCGCTCCTGTCTGGCGAGGAGCAGGGGTTAATGGGCGGACGGTTGCTTGCGGAAACGGCAAAAGAACGGGGCTGGAAAGTCAGCGCGATGTTGAACAATGACATCGTGGGCGGCACGCTTGGCACCGACGGTCGCAAGGTTGATAATGTCGTCCGTGTGTTCAGTGAGGGTATCCGGGCATCGGAAGATCTTGCCGGACAAATGGCCCGCCGCAGCAGCGGTGGCGAAGATGACGGGCCAAGCCGCTCGCTGATGCGCTACGCCGACATGGTCGCAGCAAAGGCCTTTCCCGACGTGAAGCTTGACGTATTCGGCGTGCGGCGTCCCGACCGCTTCGCCCGGGGCGGCGACCATTTGCCGTCGCTTGAGCTTGGCTTTCCGGCAATCCGTTACACGGTCGGTGTTGAAAACTATCACCACCAGCATCAGGATCTGCGCACCGAAAATGGAATCGAATATGGTGACACGGTCGACAAAATGGATTTCGAATATCTAGCCAAGGTAACGATGTTGAATGTGCGCACAGCGGGAGCGTTGGCGGATGCACCCCCGGCACCCGCTTCAGCGACATTGGGCGGCGCGGTGTCCTCAGACACAACTGTAAAATGGGACGCGGTAGCTGGCGCGCAGAATTACCGCGTGTATCAACGCCGCGCTGATTCCCAGGACTGGGTATTCGTGCGCGAGGTTCAGGGGACGAACACTGTGCTTGAGGGCCTGATCGTTGACGACCATTTTGTTGGTGTGAGCGCGATTGGAAATCAAGGCGCAGAGAGCGTAATCACCTTTGCCGGCCTGCCGCCGCGCGGTTAAAAAAACGGGCGCAGCCAAATCTGACTGCGCCCATCTTGCCCCCGGGTAATTTCGGTCAAGCGCCTCAGGCGACGAGAGGCTGCTCCATATCGTCGAGATCACGCAGCACATAGCCACGGCCCCATACGGTTTCGATGTAGTTCTCACCGCCACAGGCAAGCGCGAGTTTCTTGCGCAGCTTGCAGATGAAGACGTCGATGATTTTGAGTTCGGGTTCGTCCATGCCGCCATATAGGTGGTTCAAGAACATTTCTTTTGTCAGCGTAGTGCCCTTGCGCAAGCTTAATAGCTCAAGCATGGCATATTCTTTTCCGGTCAGGTGCACGCGACTACCATCGACTTCAACGGTCTTCGCATCGAGGTTAACCGACAATTTGCCGGTGCGAATAACCGATTGCGAATGCCCCTTTGAACGGCGGACCACTGCATGAATGCGCGCGACCAGCTCTTCACGATGAAATGGCTTGGTGACATAGTCATCTGCGCCAAAGCCAAAGGAGCGGACTTTAGAGTCCATTTCGCTGATACCTGAAAGAATAAGCACCGGGGTCTGAACCTTGGCAACGCGCAACTTTTTCAGCACGTCATAGCCGTGCATGTCAGGCAAGTTCAGATCGAGCAATATGATGTCATAATCATAGAGCTTGCCCAGATCGAGGCCTTCCTCACCAAGATCGGTCGTGTAAACATTGAAACCCTCGGTCGCGAGCATCATTTCGATAGCTTTCGCCGTGGTCGGTTCATCTTCAATCAAAAGCACACGCATTGGGCAAACCCCTCTTTGAAACCCTGCACCCCCGAAGCAACACGGTCCTAACCGCCAATGCTTCGAACTTTGTTAACCATAAGAGAAATGAACTGAAAAGGTTAATTTGGTGTTAATGCTCGGAATTGCGCGAGTCGTGACATTTATGTTTATAAAAATCGAGCAGATTTCATCCCTCTTCCGCAATTTCAGGGCCACCAAATTTTTGTGGTTCTCATGGTTTTTTGAAGACTTAGTGCTGATCCGATCAATATTTTGAAACCAAAATGCGTAAATTAAGGATGCACGTTTCCCTTATATGGCCATGCGCCGCTAATGTTATGCAGTTACCGGCCCAAAGCCGCAGCGAGATAATCGATTAATACCGTTACGCGTCGCGGTCTTACTGCGCCTGGCGGGGTGACCAAATGCAGCGCGACTGCGCGCGGATGCCAGTTCTCCAATATCGCAACGACGTTGCCATTGGCCATATCTTCTTCGACTATGAAGTCGGGAACAACTGCAATGCCAAGGCCGGAGCGAAGGCTGTGTAGCATGGCGTCGCTGTTGTTGGCCCGCAGACGCCCATTAGGACGCACCGCGACTTCCTCTCCAGCGGTATTGGTGAAACGCCAAAGTTCCGGAGCGGCAAGCAGCGAATATCGCAGGCAATCATGTTCGCCAAGCTCGGCAGGGTGCCGCGGCGTCCCGCGACGTTTCAAATATTCCGGCGCCGCAACGATATAGGTTCGAACGTCGCGAAGTTTGCGCGCACGAAGGCTACTGTCGGGAAGCGCCGCGATGCGTAAGCCAATATCGAAGCCCTCACCAATCAAGTCTACTTTGGCATCGCTCAAATGCATATCGATGCTGATGCCGGGATATGCGCACAGGAAATCCGCGATCACTGGACCCAGTTTTTTGAGACCAAAGCTCATCGGAACGGCAAGGCGCACCAGCCCAACGGGTTCAGACGCTTCACCGCGGGCAGCTTCTTCTGCGGCTTGGCCTTCCAACAATATTGCTTTTGCATGCGCCACCAGCTTGCTTCCGCTTTCGGTGAGCGCCAAGCGGCGTGAGGTGCGGTGAAAGAGCGGCGCGCCGACCTGTAACTCCAGACGCGTGACGGCTTTCGATATGGTCGCTTTCGATACGCCAAGGTTCAGGGCCGCCGCCGTGAAGCTTTTATGCTCGACGACGCAGGCAAAAATACTCCACGCTTCAAAATCGGGTAGGTTCATATTTGGAAACAATATGTTTCTAACGTTTCTATTTCAATCACAATCTGACTGCTTACTTTGTGTGCATGCAAAACATCCCCCTACGGAGTGAATGACATGATCAACACGACGACAAATTTTGAAATCCGGCCCTTTGAAACATTGGGCGCTGCCAACCATGGCTGGCTCGACGCCCATCATCATTTTTCCTTTGGCAGCTACCATGATGCGAACCGGATGAGCTGGGGCGGGATCCGTGTGTGGAATGACGATATCATTGCGCCACAGTCAGGCTTTCCGCCACATCCCCACGCCGACATGGAAATCATCACTTATGTGCGCACAGGCGCAATTACCCATAAGGACAGCCTCGGCAATGAAGGCCGCACGGCTGCAGGCGATGTCCAGGTCATGAGCGCGGGCAGCGGCATTCGTCATGCGGAATATAATGTCGAAAACGAACCCACCACCTTGTTCCAGATATGGGTTGTTCCAAATCGCACGGGCGGCGCGCCAAGCTGGGGTGCCAAGCCCTTCCCCAAAGGCGACCGTTCAGGTGCGTGGCAGATACTGGCAAGTGGCTTTGACGAAGATGATGACGCCTTACCTATCCGCACCAACGCGCGCGTTCTTGGTGCAACAATCAAGGCGGGCGAAAGCCTCGATTATGAGGTGGGTTCCAACCGCCACGCCTATCTGGTGCCAGCAACAGGCGCTATCGAAATTGGCGGACAGCGCGCAAATGCCCGCGATGGTGTGGCGATAAACGAAGGCAATATTACCATTACGGCCATTGAGGACGCAGAAATCGTTCTTGTGGACGCGCGGTAAAGCGCGCCCTCGACTCTTCATTCGCTCCCACCAAAAAGGAAAGTCCAATGACAAAAGTACTCGTTCTTTATTATTCCAGCTATGGCCATATCGAGACCATGGCTGAGGCGATTGCGGAAGGCGCACGCGGCGCTGGCGCCGAAGTAACTTTACGTCGCGTGCCAGAAACTGCGCCACTTGAGGTAGCCCAGGCTGCGCACTTCAAGCTTGATCAAAAGGCAGAAATCGCCACGATTGATGAACTGAAAGATTATGACGCCATTGTGGTCGGAACGGGAACACGCTTTGGCCGGATGTCGAGCCAGATGGCCAGCTTTTGGGATCAGGCCGGCGGTGTCTGGATGCGCGGCGAATTGAACGGAAAAGTCGGCGCGGCCTTTACCGCAACCGCGTCACAGCATGGCGGCCAGGAAACGACCCTGTTTTCGATCATCACCAATCTTCTGCATTTCGGCATGACTATTGTCGGCCTCGATTATGGCTTTGCCGGGCAAATGCGTAATGATGAAGTGACCGGCGGCGCGCCTTATGGCGCAACAACCATCGCAAACGGCGATGGCAGCCGCCAGCCCAGCGAAACCGAACTTGATGGCGCACGATATCTCGGCAAGCGGGTCGCCGAAACTGCTGCAAAACTCGCTGCGTGACATTGGCAAAACATAATGATGGCTGTTACAGCCATCATTATGGCCTTTGATCTTCCAGAAGACTTGCTTGAAGAAACCTTTCTTGCCTCGACTGGGCCAGGCGGGCAGAATGTCAATAAGGTGGCTACGGCCTGCCAATTGCGCGTGGATGTTTACGCGCTTGGTCTTCAGCCTTATGCGTTCCGCCAGCTGAAAATACTGGCAGGAAGCAAAATGACGCTGTCGGGCGAGCTTATTGTCACAGCGCGAAGCCACCGTACGCGGGAGGCCAATAGGCACGATGCCCGCGCGCGCGTCATTGAACTGATTGACCGCGCACATATCCGACAACCCAAGCGTGTCGCTACGAAACCCAGCAAGGCAGCCAAGGCACGACGCGTGGATGCCAAAAAGGGCCGGTCAACCGTCAAGAAAAACCGTGGCAAGGTCAGCTTCGACTGATAAGGCAATACGCATGCACATGTTTGAAATTGATGCCGCTGCGCCAAAGTCCGAATTATATGCGGAACTGGTTCGCTCTGCGGATGCGCTGACCAGCGATGAGCCGGATCAAGTCGCCAATATGGCGAATGTTGCCGCATTATTGTGGGAATATCTGCCCGATGTTAATTGGACGGGCTTTTACCGCGTTATTGACGGAGAGCTCGTCCTTGGTCCCTTTCAAGGAAAAGCCGCCTGTATCCGAATTCCGTTTGGCAAAGGTGTTTGCGGAACTGCTGCTGAATCGGGCGAGACTCAATTGGTGAAAGACGTCCACGCCTTTCCCGGCCATATTGCCTGTGATGCCAACAGCGCGTCCGAACTGGTTGTGCCCGTCAAGCGGTCGGGCTCTGTCATTGCCGTGATTGATCTCGACAGTCCGTCGCTCAACCGATTCGATGCCGAAGACGCCAAAGGAATAGAATTACTGACAACGGTGATTGCCGACCGTATCTGACCTATGCGCTCAAGCGGGCGTTTCTGCATCAGGATCGAACAATTCCCAGCCATCGGGGCCGAGGCGTTCCAGCGGCCGGTAGCGGGTCTTATACTGCATGCGCGCGGCGCCATCCACCCAGTAGCCGAGATAGACATAAGGCAACCCGGCTGCCCTTGCGCGCAGGATATGGTCCATGATGATGAAATTGCCAAGCCCGGCACGCTCTGGGATATCCGGATTGTAGAAGCTGTAAATCATGGAGACGCCGTCGCTTTGCTGGTCAGTCAGGCATGCACCGACCAATTCCCCTAGCCGTCCAAAGCGGGTGGGAGTGCGATATTCAATCACATGGCTACGTACAGGTGACTGTTCGACCATGTCGGCATAATCCATGTCGTCCATATTCGCCATGCCGCCGTCGGGATGACGCGATGTCAGATAGCGGCGAAGCAATTCATATTGTTCCGACGTCGACCATGGACGGCAGGCACTTACGACGAGATCGGCATTGCGCCGCAATATTCGCCGCTGGGTGGCGTTGGGCATGAATTCGTCCGTACGGACCCGAACCGATACACAGGCCTTGCAGTCGAGGCAGCTGGGCCGATAGGCAACATTCTGGCTGCGGCGGAAACCGATACGGCCAAGTGCCTCGTTCAACTCGTCTGAATGGTCGCCATTCAGTTCGGTAAAAACCTTGCGTTCAACTTTGCCCGGCAAATAGGGGCATGGTCCAGGGCTGGTAACAAAAAATCGCGGAAAACGGACTGGTGCGCTCATATTTTCTCCGCATAGCCGCCAAGGCCATTAAGACATTATTTACCTTTTATGCACAGCTCAGCGGGGACTGAAAAGCGAATTTACCATCTTTCGTATCTGGTCTGTCTATTTGTTGAGTTCAACACGCTCAACCTTATATCCTGCCATGTTCAAACCGTCCACAAGTCCTTGTAATTGCTCGGCATCTCGGGCCTCGCATTCGATATCCGTGATCAAACCTTTTGCTGGCAAAGTGGTAAAAATTCGCTGGTGGTATATCTCGATGATGTTGACATTATGCTCGTTGAACAAGCGCATGACCTTGTACAACGCGCCAGGCCGATCCTGCAGTGTCAGGCGCAACCGGGCCAACCGGCCTGAACGCGCAAGGTCGCGCAAAAGGACATTGGCAAGCAGCCTTGTGTCGATATTACCGCCGCACAAAACAATGCCGACATTCTTGCCCGCAAATATCTCCGGATTGGCCATCACCGCAGCAAGGCCAGCAGCGCCTGCCCCTTCGACCACGGTTTTTTCAATTTGCAGCAAAAGGCTCACTGCACTTTCCAACTGGGCTTCGCTCACGAGCACAATCTCATCAACGAGACCCCGGATAACCTCACTCGTAAAACTACCTGGCACCTTAACCGCAATACCCTCGGCGAGTGTATCGCCCTCGCATGGCATTTGGAGGTTGTTGAGCAATGCGTACATGGAAGGATAAAGTTCGGCCTGAACGCCGATCAGGCCAATATCGGGTTTCAACGCGCGCGCCGCAGTCCCCATTCCTGATAGCAGTCCGCCGCCGCCGATGGGAACGACCAGCATGTCGAGCGACTCTATGCTTTCAAGCATTTCAAGCGCGACGGTCCCCTGCCCTGCGGCGACATTGGGGTCGTCGAATGGATGTACAAATGTCAGCCCCTGTTCGACCTCAAGCTGCCTTGCATGCTTGTACGCATCGTCAAATGTCTCACCAAACAATACGACTTTGCCGCCGACGCTTTCGGTCTGCATGACTTTGACCGTTGGTGTCGGAACGGGCATGACGATGGTCACCGGGATGCCGAGCCGCGTGCCATGATAGCTCAACCCCTGCGCATGGTTGCCTGCCGAAGCCGCGATGACGCCCTTGTTGCGTTGCTCATCGGTCAACAACAGAATGGCGTTGAGCGCACCGCGTTCTTTATATGCGGCCGTAAACTGAAGATTTTCAAACTTCAGGTAGATATTGGCGCCCGTCAGCTTTGACAGCGTCTGGCTGTGCAAGGTGGGCGTGGCCACGATGGAATCGCGAATACGGTCATGGGCGGCGCGGACATGGTCCAGGGTCAAAAGTTCAGACATATAAAATGGCCCCTAACGCATCTGGTGTTAAGTGAAAACAAACATTAAGGCGGGGTCATGACCAGAATAGCTTTTATCGGATTGGGCGTCATGGGCGGCCCTATGGCGCGACATCTCAAACAGGCCGGGCATGACCTGACGGTTTACAACCGGTCACGTGCCAAGGCCGAAAAATGGGTTGAAACATATGGCGGCACGATAGCCACCTCCCCTGCTGATGCCGCAAAAGAGGTCGACGTCGTGATCAGCTGCGTTGGCACTGACGATGATTTGGCGGCGGTAACGCTTGGCCGCGATGGCGCTTTTTCGACAATGCCAAAGGGCAGCCTGTATATAGACCATACAACGGTTTCGGCGCGCATCGCCCGCCAACTTGGCGTAGAAGCCAAATCCCGCGGCCTGATGGTTGTGGATGCGCCAGTCACGGGCGGACAGGCCGGAGCGGAAAACGGGACACTCTCGATCATGTGCGGCGGAACCGAGGCTTCGGTGGAGGCCGCACGCCCGATAATCGCAGCATATTCCAAACGTGTCGTCCATGTTGGTGGGCCCGGCACTGGGCAGACCACCAAAATGGTCAATCAGATTGCCTTCGCGGGCGTGATCCAGTCACTCTCGGAAGCACTGCGCTTTGCGCAATCGGCCGAGCTTGATGTTGAGAAGGTCTATGAAGCCATTTCAGGCGGAGCTGCGCAAAGCTGGCAAATGGACAACCGTTGGGCCACCATGGCGCAGGATAAATTCGATTTCGGCTTTGCGGTGGATTGGATGCGCAAGGACCTTGGACTTGCCTTTGAAGAAGCGCGCGCCGTCGGAGCAACCTTGCCCATCACCGCCATCATTGACCAGTTTTATGCAGATGTGCAGCAAATGGGCGGTGGCCGACTTGATACCAGTTCGATTGTAAAAAGGTTGCCAAAGGGATGAAGAAATTACTCGCGCTGGGCCTGTTTGCTTTGTCTGCCCCGGCATTTGCAGATGGCTTGGTAGAGAATGTAAACGGCATCACGCTTGATCAAGACGGCAAGGTGATCCGCTTTAACGCGATGCTGGTTGGCAGTGACGGCAAGGTCGCGGAACTGCTGACCAAAAAGGACAAGCTACCCAAAACACTTGATTTCAGGCTCGATGGTGGCGGCGCCACTTTGCTGCCTGGCCTGATCGATGCGCACGGCCATGTCATGGGTCTCGGCTTCCAGTTGTTGACCCTTGACCTGTCTGGCACCAACAGCCTTGCCGAGGCGCAGGCGGCCATTAAGGCCTATGCTGCCAAATATCCTGATCGGCGTTGGATCATAGGGCGTGGCTGGAATCAGGAAAAATGGGGTCTTGGCCGTTTTCCAACCGCGCAGGATTTGGACGCCGCTGTCGCCGACCGGCCGGTCTGGCTTGAGCGGGTGGACGGCCATGCTGGCTGGGCCAATAGCCGCGCAATGGAAATCGCGGGCATCTCCGCCGCTTCGAAGTCGCCACCCGGCGGACGCATTGAGCTGGCGGGCGGAAAGCCCAGCGGCATATTTGTGGATGCTGCGGCAGATTTGGTTGGCAAGTTCGTGCCAGCGCCAAAGCCGTTGGAGCGCGATATTGCACTTGGTGAAGCGCAGAAAAAACTGAATGCACTCGGCATCACAGCTATTGCCGATATGGGGACGTCCATCGAGGACTGGCAAAGCTATCGCCGCGCAGGTGACGGCGGCTGGCTCAGCGTGCGCATTTTTGCTTATGCTGGCGGCATTGACAATATGATCGCCATTGCCGGACCACGGCCCAGCCCTTGGCTATATAATGACAAATTGCGGCTTGGCGGGGTAAAATTGTACCTCGATGGCGCTCTGGGTAGCCGCGGCGCCTGGTTGAAAAAACCATATGCCGATGCACCTGGCCAGACTGGCCTTCAGTTTCTCGCGAGCGCAGAAATCCGTAACCTGATGGTGCGCGCATCGATGGACGGCTTTCAAACCGCCGTTCATGCCATCGGTGATGCTGCCAATGCGGAAGTCATCAGTGCCATCGAGGAACTTTCCGAAACATATAATGGCGATATGCGCTGGCGTATTGAACATACCCAGATCGTTGATCCAGCTGACCTCGCAAGACTGGGCAAACATGGCATCATTTCATCAATGCAACCTGTGCACCAAACGTCGGACAGGCAGATGGCCGAGGCGCGTCTAGGTCAGGAACGGCTGAAAGGCGCTTATGCCTGGCAGTCAATCTTACGCGCTGGGGGCAAGCTTGCTTTTGGTTCTGACGTGCCGGTCGAATCTGCTGATCCATTTGCCGGCCTTGCAGCCGCCATGACACGGGAGGATGCCGACGGCCAACCATTTGGTGGCTGGCGTCCGGAAGAACGTGTGTCACGCGAACAAGCGCTGGCCGGCTTTACCACTGGCGCGGCATATGCCGCTTTTGGGGAAGGTAAATTTGGATCATTAACGCCGGGCCATTATGCAGATTTCATCTTGATTGATGTGGACCCGCTGCTTGCAAGCCCCAGCGAACTGCGTAAGGCAGTGGTCAAGGAAACCTGGATCGGTGGACGGCCCGTGTATAAAAATGCTGCAGGAAATGCTGCAGGCGAAAAAACGAATGGGGAGACAAGATAATGCGTGCATGGACATTGGCTAGCCGCCCTGCAGGGCTTCCGAACGACAGCAATTTTGCGATAGTTGATCATCCTGACGCGCCGTTAGGCGCTGACGAATTTCGCGTGACGAACAGCTGGCTTTCGGTCGACCCCTATATGCGCGGCCGCATGAATGATGCGAAGAGCTATGCTGATCCCTTCATGCTCGGCGAACCCATGACAGGTGGCGCAGTCGGAGCAGTCACCGAAAGCAACAATGCAGAATTCC
>JANMJX010000199.1:0-8496 GCA_031371575.1 Sphingomonadales bacterium | reverse complement strand
TCTTCCCTGTCGCTTTTCGGCCACGGCCTTTGGTGGATAATATTCTTGGGACGGCCGCGTCCATGCCGTGCTTCCCATTTCTGGACCGCGCGGAAAGCTTATCACAACTGTACTACTCGGTATTTGCCAACGCACGCGATTTGAATAATAGCCAGTCGTCGGCTTACCACTTTCATCTCGTGCGGGTTCAAAGCGTGCCCTCCGGGTGACGTTGGCACATGTGGCCGAATCGAGTTCCGACGAGCCACTGCTTAAGACAATGGCACAATCTGCTACTCTGCCATCCGGGCTAACGGCGACACGAAAGCCAGTGGTGCCCTCCAGCTCCTGTTGCAACGCTATGCTAGGATAGTCATTTGTAGTTGCCCAATTGCCCGGATTTCCTTTTGGTATTGGGTTAGACCTGCTCCGTGATGTCGGCGATGCTTCCTGTGTTGTCGGTGCATTGCCGGTTGCACCAATTGCGGCCAACAGATAAACGAAATATTCCACCTGAATGTCCTCCTAATATTGTCAAATTTATTACAGGAATACAATATCTTGTACACAATTTCTCCACTGGCACTTCCGTTTCCCATTATGCCCGATATCGCTGGCGCGACGCCGCGCGTGGCACGGGCCGGGTATAAGGATTGGGGCCGCTGTGACCTGACGTATGTTGTTTTGGACGAAGGGACAACGGTGGCTGGAGTCACTACGCGGAATATTTGCTGTTCCGCCGAAGTGGACCTGTGCCGCGCGCATTTGCCGCTTGGCCGTGCGCGGGCATTGGTGGTGAACGCGGGCAACAGCAATGCATTTACGGGAAAGCGCGGGAAAGATGCGGTAGACATCATCACGTCCGGGGTTGCGGCACATTTGAATTGTGCCGTTACCGATATCTTTGTCTCCTCGACTGGCGTGATTGGCGTTCCCCTGCCCATCGACAAGGCACAAGCTGGACTGCATGCCGCCTTTGACGCCGCACCGTGCAGCTGGGAAGACGTCACGAAAGCCATTGGCACCACCGACACCTTTGCCAAAGGCGCAACAGCCAGCGCCATGGTTAGCGCCCGGAAGGTGCAGATCGTCGGTGTGATCAAGGGCTCGGGTATGATCGCGCCCGACATGGCCACCATGCTTGGCTATATTTTTACCGACGCCGCGGTGGACGCTGCCTTTTTGCAGAAGCTTTTGTCCGCAGCCAATCAGGCAAGCTTTAGCTGCATTACCGTCGACAGCGACACTTCCACCAGCGACACAGTGCTCGCCTTCGCCACTGGCAAAGCGGGGAATGCGCCTTTGACCTCGTTCGATGATCCCGGCGCAGACGCATTTGCCGCTGCGCTAGAGGATGTCTGCCTGCAGTTGGCTCATCTGGTCGTCCGAGATGGCGAAGGCGCACAAAAGTTTATCCAGATCGCGGTATCCGGCGCCGCAACCGACGACAGCGCACGACAGATCGGTCTGGCGATCGCCAATTCGCCTTTGGTCAAAACCGCGATTGCAGGCGAAGATGCCAATTGGGGTCGTGTGGTGATGGCCGTTGGCAAAGCGGGTGAGCCTGCCAACCGCGATACGCTGTCCATTCGGTTTGGCGCGACTCTGGTCGCCCAAAATGGCTTGGCAGTGGCGGATTATGACGAGGCGCCGGTGGCGCGCCACCTGAAACAGAATGAGATCGAAATCGGCGTTGATCTGGGCCTTGGAACTGGCCGCGCAACCGTTTGGACGTGCGACCTGACCCATGGCTATATCAGCATCAACGCCGACTATCGAAGCTAAGGCAAGAAGTTAAAGCGCGCCCTCAAGCCAGCTTTTCAGTTGCGCCTTGGGCGCTGCTCCGACCTTCGTGTCCGCAATTTCGCCATTTTTAAACAGGATCATCGTTGGAATACCGCGCACGCCATATTTTGCTGGCGTATCGGGATGATCATCGATGTTGAGCTTCACGATCTCGACCTGACCAGCAAGCTCTTCGCTGATTTCTTCAAGGCTTGGGCCGATCATCTTGCAGGGACCGCACCATTCGGCCCAGAAATCGACCAATACAGGTTTGCCTGATGCCAGTACTTCAGAGGCGAAATCATTGTCGCCGACGGATTTGGTAGCCATGTTTATCTCCTTTGTTACGCCCCATGTATGCTGGCGGTCTTATGCTGACAAGCACCATCCGGCATAGTTTTGCTTGGGACCTCAGGAGGCAGGATAATGTGGTGCCAATATGGCATCGGACAAAGTGATGAAGCGCGGCGCAAACGTGAACAGCAAGGACACCTCAATGCGGTGACCCGGAAAAATGGTCTGCAATGCTGCACGATAATGCGCCATTTGCCGCAGATAGGCGAGCGGCACAGCATTTTCATCCTGCGGCACCTGACGCCCGGTCTTGAAATCAATGGCTCGTACCAGGCCTGGCTCGACAAGCAGCCTGTCGATCCGGCCATTGATCACTGTCTCGCCGACGACCGCCACCAAGGGAACCTCAGCGCGGGCGGATGGGCCGAAAAACGGGGCCCAATTCTCGTTCTGCACAATCGCCTGTACCTGAGCGAGCAACTCCACGCGGTCGATATCGACGTCGGGGGTCTGCGCGGCCAGCCATCGCTCCGCCCTGTCGAGCGAGACATGGTCCGTGATCCGTTCGAACAGCGCATGCACCAGCTTTCCGCGCGTGGCGGCCTTGCGCATCGCCGCGCTCGCGGGGGCATCGCCAAAGTCGTCATCATCCAGCCGCGAGGGAACCAGCGGACGTGGGGGATTTTGCTCCTGCGGCGCCGGGGCAAACAACCGTGCTGGAATGGCAAGAGGCGCGTCGTCCCGCACATTCTGTCCGCTGGCTACTTCCTCAGGCGTGAATGACTCGCCGTCGGCGCCCACATATCGCATCACCCTGCCCCAGCGCGCGTCCTCTTCCCATGTGCAGCCAAGTGCCACCATTCCTCGTTGGATCGCCGCATACCAGCTTTCCGCTGGCGCATCGCCCTTGCGACTACTGCCAAGCGAGCCCGCCATAATCAGCCGTTCTTCCGCACGAGTGACGGCTACGTAGAGCAGCCGCTTATGCTCCTGAAGCTCGCGGACCTTCTGCAGCGTAATAATCTCCTCCAACTGGCCCGATTGCTCTGCCTTGCGGATCGGCAACAAGGGAACGCGCTGGCCCGTATCAAGCAGCAGCTCGACCGACTGGTCGGGTTTCTTTGTTGGGTCGGACGTAATATCGGCGAGGATGACCACAGGCGCCTGCAAGCCCTTGGCGCCGTGGACAGTCATAATCCTGACCTCTTTGTTGTTGCTGTCGCCTTCGCGCTTGATCTCGCTCTCGCCACGGTCAAACCAGCCCAGGAACTTTTGCAAACCGCCGCCATATTGCTGCTCGAACTGCAACGCGGCGTTGAGCATTTCCTCAATGGGTACGACAACTTCGCTCCCCAGACGCGCAATGAGCTTGCGTCGCGCCCCGATCGGGCCTGACAATATCTGCTCGAGGAAATGATAGACCGTGGTGAAATCCGCCATGCCCAGCATGTCACGCAAAGGTGCCATGTCGTCGGCAAGTTGGTCGCGGTCGCGAATATGTTGCCACAGGCTGCCTTTGCGGTCGCCGGCATAGCCATATTGCAGAAGCCGTTCCTGCGACCAGCCAATGATGGGCGACACCAGCACACAGGCAAGGCTGAAATCATCATTGGGCTGAAGCACAAATTTGATCGTCGCCAAAAGGTCCTGGACCACCAATGGCTGAAGCAGGCGAAGCCTGTCGACGCCCGCCACCGGAACGTTGCGTTCGTGCAATTGGGCCACCAGCATCGACGCCATATCGCCGCGGCTGCGCAGGAGAAACATGATATCGCCGGGCTCAAGCGGTCGGCCCTTGCTGACCAGCCAGGGCTTTGCATCAATGAGCGCCTGCGCATGCTCGGCGAGCTTTTCTGCCAGCGCGCGCTTCTCGTCGCCAATCCAGTCTTCTTCGTCGTCAGATGACGGCTGTTGATCCTGCCCGTCCGAGTTCGCGGAAATTGGCTCTAATAGTTCAACCAGACCAATCTGCGGCTTTTCGCTGTAATGTGCCTCAATGTCTCCGCTGACACCAAAATTTTGCGCGCCGGTCTCTTCAATCACGGCATTGACGAAATCAAGGATGGGCGCGGTCGAACGAAAGCTTTGCGACAGAGTCAGCCGGTTAAGTTCCGAACCCGCCGCCGCGATGCGTTCCGCAAAATAAGCACCAGCCTCTTCATATCGTTCAGGCGCGGTGCCTTGAAATCCGTAAATGGCCTGCTTGAAGTCGCCGACCGAAAACAAGGTGCGGATCTTGTCAGGCTTCACGCCCACGCCGCTGAAGAAATCGTCGCTCAATGCACTGACGATTTTCCATTGTGCCGCATTTGTGTCCTGCGCTTCGTCGACCAGAATATGGTCAATCTGCCGATCCAGTTTGAACCGCACCCAGTCCGCCATGTGATTGTGCTGCAGCAGGTCTGCTGCGCGCCGGATGAGGTCGTCAAAGTCCACCGCGCCCAAAGCATGCTTGGCTTTGGCATATTGGTCGGCAAATTCCTTGCCGACGGTCAGGGCGCGCGCGAGGCGGTCGGCATATTGCGCGCGCATGACGTCTCCCAGCAACTGGTTGGTCCATTGAAACAGTTCCAGCGACTGCGCAGCATAAACGTCGGTGATGGGCGTAAAACCCTTCGACGAAACACATGGCTCGCCCTTGGCGGTCGACCAGCACCCATGGAGGTCCTTCAATTTCGTCGCACGCCAAGCAGGGTCGCGTGATAGCCAGTCCTGAATCGTTGCCGCGCGTTTGCCGCCGCGGCTGTCGGCAACGTTTTTGCACCACAGAAGGTTTGCATCGACGATGGACTGCATCGCAGCGCGGGGGATCTTTTCATCGGCAAATGCCGCTTCCAGCATGGCATCCGCAGGGCCCGTAAAATCGACGCCCGCCAATCGCCGCGCCCAGACGACGGCACCTGCATCATCGGGGATCAATGCCATCACGTCGGGCGCAGCGGCCATGCGCCGCAGGAACCGCACCGCGGCCTCCTCACCCATGTTCAGGCTCAGTTCCTGGAGATCGGAAATCATCCGGACATCGCCACGTGCTTCCGCGTCAATGACCAGATTGGCCAAGGCCGCGCGCAGCAGCTCATCCTGCTCGCCGCCCTCAATGGGTTTAAAACCGGGCACCAACCCGGCCTCTTCGGGAAAACTGCCCAATAAGGACTGGCAGAAGCTGTGGATCGTCATGATCTGAAGCCCGCCACCCGGGGTATCGAGCACTTTTGCAAATAGCTGCCGCGCCTTTTTGCGCGAGTCAGGGCGGGAGTCCGCGCCGATGGCCTCAAGGTCGCGGAACAGGAGCTTGTCGTCCAGTTGCACCCATGATGCCAAAAGCTGGTTGATCCGGTCCGCCATTTCGGACGCACCCGCTTTCGTGAACGTAATGCACAACAGATTTTCTGGTTCGACATCGTTTTCGAGCAGCAGTCGAATGACGCGCGCGGTCAGCACTTGCGTTTTGCCCGTGCCCGCAGACGCGCTCAGCCAGATATTGTCGCCGGGAACCACCGCGCTTCCTTGCGCAGGGATCAACGGATGCAGTTTTTTGATTTCGGCGCTCATGTCTGATCCCCGGAAATCGACTGACGGCCATTCCATTCCTGCAACCGCATAAGCTGGTCATAATCGCCATAAAGCGAAAATTCGGGCTGCAGCTTTGCCGTGAATGGCGCGGTGCCCAATATCCATTTACCAATGGCTTCCTCGGCCTGCGCGACCGCGAATGAAACGAAATCGCCACGCTGCGGCTTGCTGTCTTTGGCGCTTGAACTGGTGGGCACAGCAACAAAACCGAAATCCTTGTCCTTGTTTTTGGCAAGGCTCCAATATTCAAACTGGCTTGCGGCACCGGAGACGCCTTTGAAGGCAAGCTGTTCCGCCATATAGCCGATCAAACCAAGTTGCAGGGCAAAGCCGGCGTTTATTTGCTTCGTCGATGGCGGTTTGCCGGTCTTGTAGTCGATGATGACAAGATCGCCGTCCGCATTCCGGTCAATCCGGTCGACGCGGCCCCTGACTGTGATGCCTTTAAGGGTGATGCTGCCCGGCTGTTCGGCCACCGCAACGACGCGGCACTCCTCCTCCATCAGGCGCGCGGTTTCCTTTGCTACCCAGCGCAGGCCAGCGGATATGCGTGGCTGCCATAATGCGCGCAGCAAGGGATCCGTGGACTCCTGCGCAAGCAGATCATTGGCGCGCTGCACCAGACTGTCGACGGCGCAACTGTCGTCCGTGAACCATTTTTCCAATATGTCGTGTACAAGGCTGCCGCGCCAGGCATAGCTGGGATCAGCGTCCACCTTTTCGAGCACGGGAAGGCCAAGAATGCGTTTGGCGTAAAAGGAATAAGGGTCGGATTTCAATTGGTCGAAATCCGTGACCGACAAGGACACTAGACGCTGCTCCGGACCTGGCACTGGTAATGGCCGTGACGCGAAGGGGACGGTCTCTGCCGGTCTGTCCAGCGCAGTCGCGAGGGCCAGTAGCTGATTATCAGCCACAAGCGAACCTGCCGTCAGCGCCTTGATCCGCAGCAAGAAGCGCGATGCGACCGTTGGCCCGCCACGATCCCGCCGTGCGCGCGTCAGCAGCACTTCCTTCGCGCCCAAGGCCGTGGCGAGATCATGCGCCGAAAGGCCAATATTCCGGTCCAGTGTCGGCAGCTTCAAATACCGCCTGATGGCAGGCGCCAGCCATGGGTCCGGCTGCGCAATTTGCGGCCACGTGCCCTCGTTTAATCCCGAACAGATCAACAAATCCGCCTGTTGAAGGCGTGCCTCCAACAGGCCGTAAATCGCCACGCGCGGATGGCCGCCATAAGGCGGACGAACGACGGCGCAGGAGAAAATCTCCTTGAATGTGGCGACGAGGCCAGTGGCATCAACCCGGCCAAGACGCGCGAGATCGCTGTTGCTCGCCTCTTCCCAGTTGCGCGCCAGTTCGCGTCCGCTTGCTCCGCGCCAGACGGCGTTTTCGGTCAAGGCCGCAGCGACATCGCGCAAGGTTGCGAGGGCAACGTCAAGTGTCTTTCCATCAGCCTTTTCAAGCGGCGCCAAAA
Source organism: Sphingomonadales bacterium (assembly GCA_031371575.1). GTDB lineage: Bacteria > Pseudomonadota > Alphaproteobacteria > Sphingomonadales > Sphingomonadaceae > Sphingorhabdus_B. The sequence continues at coordinate 1,391 of JANMJX010000199.1, read as the reverse complement.
TCTCCGCCAAGCCTGACCACCAGGCGATGAGATTTCCGTCTATCTTGCGCGCGGTCTTAAGCCGCGTTGTGATGGCAGAGAGCCCAATGCCGGTTGCCGTGCCGCGCAAGGCAAGGTCAAGCGTGCGCACATTGTCCAGCCACTCCAGCCTTTGCGCGCCAGCGAACACCAACGGGTGCTTGGCAATGGCCAATATGCTTGATGCCGAAAAGCGGCTCGCAATCGCGTCTACAAGCGCGAGCGCCAGCGTTCCCGGCGGCGTCTGAAGCAATGGGATACCCGCGCTGTCGTCGACGCTTATGCCCCACCGGCGCAACTGCGCGGCAACCCGCACCGCCAGTTCGCGATCCGGCGTGATGAGGGCAATACGCTTTTGCGGTTGCTCCAGCGCCCCGCGGATTCGTACTGCGATCGCTTTGGCCTCCAGCGCGCTGTCGTCCGCCTCCAGCCATTTTGCGTGCGGCAGGCTTTTGCGCGCAGCTGGCAGGCCTTGCCAATGGACGCTCTGTTCGGGCAGGCAGAAAACCTCCGAGATGACCGCACTCTTTGGCGCAGCCTGTGCCGTGGGCAACACATCGAGTTCGCTGCGGTCGACCCCCATGAGTTCAAGCAAATGCTTCAAGTGAAACTGCGGATGCACCTCGACATTGCGACGGCGGCCATATCCCGGCTTTTCACCGTCATCCAACATCGAAAGCGCGCCCCAGCTCTCGTTTGACAGTTCAAGATCGACCCCTGGCAGGATGACTTGCCCGTATGGCGAAAAAGCCAGGCGGCGCAGCACGCGCGCCACGGCCTTTGCTGATGTCGTGATGCCTACGGCGATGATGCGAAGATCGCCTTCATTCTGCTCCAGACGTCGCTCGAGCGACGCCAGCAGATGATTTCGGCGTTCGGCGGGCCCCATCAATTTTCTGCTCTGCAATTCTGCCCGATAGGCAGGCAATATCTGCAGTAGCTGGCCATATGCGATTTGCCAGTGCCCCGCCAGATCTGCCTCGATGGCTATGTCCGAAATCTGCGCGAAATCGACGAGGTCGACCTCAAGCTCGTCAATCTGGTCTGCCAGCTTGCGCGCCAGGCGCAGCGCCTCGGCGGGCGAAAGAAAGGCATCGCGGGGCCTGTGGCTGTTCACGAGATTGGCCAACAGCATCAGACGGTCGAACGTGCCAATGGCGGGCCATATCGGCGTTTCCGTGTCGATTGGGTCGAGCAGCGGCCCCAAGGCTTCATCCAGTTGCATGTCCCCCACCGCGACCATGCGGGGCAAAAGCATGCCCGGCGCTGCCTGCCGGACAAAGGCCTCGGTCATGGCCTTGATGGCGCGGTTGTTGGGCAGCAGGAGGATATTGGTACTGATGGCGAGCGGATCAGACCCTGCGGTTTGCAAA
>JANMJX010000141.1:0-42045 GCA_031371575.1 Sphingomonadales bacterium | reverse complement strand
CGCCTGCTGCCGGGCGAGAATCAGATTATAGGCAAAGACCACCGCAGAAAACAACACCGCCGCAGCGCCCCACAGATGCCCGCTGGTATAGTGTCCGCTCAGCCGGCCCGCCAATATCACCGCGACGCCTCCAAGGCCCGCCAGCGACGCCCAGATGGCTTCACGGCCTATTGTTTCCTTTAACATCACGGCAGCCAGATACAGCGCAATGACTGGCGCGATGAAGCTGAGGCCAATGGCTTCTGCCAAGGGCAATTTCGTCAGCGACCAGAAGAAGCTGACCGCCATGATGGACACTATTATGCTGCGCCATAAATGGATTTTCAAGATGTGCGCTGGAGGCCATTTTTGCCGCGTGGCCATGAACAGCAGCCCCATAAACAAGGCCCCAAGGCTGTTGCGCCACATGACGGCATTATACGCACCAAGCGACAAAGCAAGGTCCTTCATTGCGGCATCCATCAGCGAGAAGGTGCCGATGCCGGCAGCTGCCACCATGAACGGGATCAAGGGGCGCGGGTGGAGTTCAGCCATGCTTACAGGCTGTGTGTAGCGAGTGTATCAAGCGCCGTTCCATCGACGCGGAAAATTGTCCATTCATCCATGGGCGTTGCGCCCAATGCCTTGTAGAAATCGATGGCGGGCGTGTTCCAGTCAAGCACTGACCACTCAAGCCGCGCACAATCGCGTTCGACCGCAAGCGCCGCGAGTTTCCCCAGAAGCGCCTTGCCCAACCCCGATCCGCGCGCATCAGGCCGGACGAACAAATCTTCGAGATAGATGCCCGGACGCCCCTCAAAAGTCGAGAAGTTGTGGAAGAATAAGGCAAAGCCCTGCGGCACGCCATCAATCTCGCCAATCAGCACCTCGGCATAGGGCCGCGGCCCGAACAGCTTTTGCGCCATCACCGCTTCATCAAAACGCACCGCATGCGCCAACTTTTCATATTCCGCGAGGTCGCGGATGAACTGGCCAATGAGCGAAATGTCCGCAGCGGTGGCGAACCGGATCGAGAGGCTCAAGCCGCTTTCCCGTGCAGGGTGTCCATGCTGACGCTTGAGCCCGCATCGATTTCGGCAGCTTTTGCCTCGACCAAGCGAACGATGTGGCTGATCATGTCGTCATCTTCGACATGATGGTCAGTCACGCCCGACAGATACACCATATGCTTGCCATTGCCGCCGCCCGTGATGCCGATATCGGTTTCGCGGGCTTCGCCTGGTCCGTTGACAACGCAACCAAGGACCGAGAGCGACATGGGAGTCTTGATATGGCCAAGCGCATCCTCAAGCTTCTGCACCGTGCGGATGACGTCGAAGCCTTGGCGCGCGCAACTTGGGCAGCTGACCACGCGGACGCCGCGGGTGCGCAGGCCAAGTGCCTTCAGGATTTCGTAGCCAACGCGCACTTCTTCTTCGGGTTCGGCAGAAAGGCTGACGCGAATGGTATCGCCGATTCCCGCCCAAAGCAGATTGCCCATGCCGATGGATGATTTGACCGTTCCGCCAATCAGGCCGCCAGCCTCGGTAATGCCGAGATGCAGCGGGCAGTCGACCGCGTCTGCAAGCCCCATATAGGCAGCAACGGCAAGGAACACGTCCGACGCCTTCACCGCAACCTTATATTCGTGGAAATCATGGTCCTGAAGCAGCTTGATATGGTCAAGCGCGCTTTCGATGAGCGCCTCGGGACAGGGCTCCCCATATTTTTCCAGAAGGTCCTTTTCGAGGCTTCCGGCGTTCACGCCGATGCGGATCGCGCAGCCATTGGCCTTAGCCGCATTGACAACCTCTTTCACGCGGTCCGACGAGCCGATATTGCCGGGGTTGATGCGCAGGCACGCGGCACCCGCGTCCGCCGCCTCAAGCGCGCGTTTGTAATGGAAATGGATGTCAGCGACGATGGGCACATTGGCGGCGCGCACAATCTGTTTCAGCGCTGCGGTGCTCTCCACATCGGGACAGGACACGCGAATGATGTCCACGCCTGCGTCTTCACATCGGCGAATCTGGTCAATGGTCGCGCCGGGGTCGCTGGTAAGCGTGTTGGTCATCGTTTGCACCGAAATCGGGGCATTGCCGCCAACGGGGACATTGCCGACCATGATCTGGCGGGACTGACGGCGCGCAATATCGCGCCAAGGACGAATAGAAGACATACGCGCAATATAGGCGGGCAAAGCAGCCAAGGCAATCAAGCTTAATCGACTGCCAAATTCCAATCCGCGACCTGCGCCGCAGCGATGCGCCCGACCTCAGCCAAAACGGCCTCATCCTGCGCGCGTGTTGCATCATATTTGCCGTCGGCTTCGTAATAAGCGGTCACGATGACTGGCATCTGTCCGGGTGGCCAGAAAATGGCAACGTCATTGGTCTTGTTGTTGAACGATGTGCTGTTGGCCGTGCCTGTCTTGTCGCCACTGACCCAGGATGTGGGCAATCCAGACCGGATTCGCTTTGCGCCTGATTGCGTATCCACCATCCATTGGATCAGCAATTCACGCGATGCGCGCTTCAATATACGGTCGCCCGTCAACAGCCATTGCATGGTCCGCGCAAATTCCCGCGGGGTCGTCGTGTCACGCTCCTCTCCCGGCGGCACATTGTTCATCTCGGTTTCGTAGCGGTCAAGCCGCGTGACATCATCGCCCCAGCTGCGGAAAATGGCCGTCACAGCCGCTGGCCCACCCAAATGCCGGATCAGCAAATTGGCGGCAACATTATCGCTGGTTTTCTGCGCCGCCTCGGCAAGGTCGCCAATCCGCATGGCACCCATCGCGAGATTGGGGCCAGTCACAGGCGCGTGGGGCACGATGTCCGCCGGGCCATAAGGCAATTCTGCCGACAGCTTCAACGCATTTTGGTCGGCCTTTTGCAACACAGCAGCGGCCAGCGCGAGTTTGAAGGTCGAGCACATGCCAAACAATTCGCCATAACGATGCCCCGTCATGCGGCCTGAACCAGTGTCGAGAATGAAAGCGCCGAGGCGTCCGCCAACCTTGCCTTCCAATTGCCCCATCGCCGAATTGACGACGATGTTCGGCGCAGCCATTGCTAGCCGGGAACCGCCCAGTAACGGCAATGCAGCAGCGCCTGCCAATATCGTTCGTCGGTCCAGTTGCATATGTGGTTGCCCAGTCTATTTCGGGACATCATGAATCCCCCATTCAAGCCGCGAAGACAAGGGAAATTCCCGCGCAACAACGCCACCTGCCGCGAACATGATGCCACTGGTCGAAGATCGAAAAACATAGACTTTATATGGTATGCAATATTGCGTCATGCAGGGCTATATGAATGCCCGATCGCGTTTACGCGCGCAGCAAAGGGATATCATATGACAACGCATTTCGGCCGGATTTCGTTTGCAATTTTGCTGGCAGCAGCGCCCATGCAGGCGCAGGCCAAGAACGAAAAGGCATGGGCCACGGCGAGCGACGTCGGTGTCGCCGGCCTCAGCATCGTTGCGCTTGGCCTGCCTATTGCGCAAGGTGACAAGCAAGGTGCGTTTCAGGCGGCAGGATCGATTGGCGCATCTGCGCTGATCACAACAGGCCTCAAATACACATTCCCCGAGCTTCGCCCCGATGGCAGCGACCGGAAAAGCTTTCCTTCGGGCCACACGAGCACCGCCTTTGCTGCCGCTGCGACATTGTATAACCGCCAAGGCGCAGAGATCGGCATTCCAGCCATGCTGGCCGCGAGCTTCGTTGGCCTCGCACGCGTTCAGGCGGACAAGCATCACTGGTATGATGTCGTCGCCGGTGCAGGCATTGGCACAGCCTCGGGTTTCCTGATCACGCGCAAGCGGTCAGAACGCCAGGCGCTTGTCCTGCCCTGGGGTGACAGCAAAAGCGCTGGCGTAAGCGTTGCCATGCGTTTCTGACATTTACCTGCACCAAGGCAATTTTCGGCATGTCATCTGGTTGCTTTTGATACTATCCCGCGGAGTGACGGCGCGTGCAATTTGATGTGCGGAGTCAGCGAAGGGACGAAGACATGGTCGAAACGAAATGGACGTTACTGATCCATGGCGGCGCAGGCAGCATGGTGCGGGGGAAATTGTCCGCCGACCAAGACACCGGCGCGCGTGCCGGATTAAGCCACGCACTCGAGGCCGGGTCAGCTATTCTTGAAACAGGCGGCAGCGCATTGGACGCTGTTTGCGCTGCGGTAACAGCGCTTGAAGATGACGCGCATTTCAACGCAGGGCATGGCGCGGTGTTCACATTTGAAGGGATTAATGAGCTCGATGCGTCGGTCATGGACGGCATGACCCGCAGCGCTGGGGCAATTGCCGGGGCGCGATTCACGCGCAATCCTGTTTTGCTCGCCCGCGCTGTGATGGAGAAAAGTCCGCACGTGATGTTGTCGTGCGCAGGTGCCGATGCGTTCAGCCGCGAACAGGGCCTGGACCAGGTTGAGCCCGATTATTTCGCGACTCCCGAACGCTGGCGGCAGCTGGAGGAACTCAAGGCCAAGAAGCTAGGCTGGTACGATATCGATATGAAATATGGCACCGTTGGCGCAGTCGCTGTCGACTGCAACGGCAATGTGGCGGCGGCCACGTCCACCGGTGGCCTCACGGGCAAACGCTGGGGCCGGATCGGCGACTCGCCCATCATTGGCGCTGGCAATTATGCCGACAACCGCGCCGGCGCGGTCTCCGCGACAGGAGCGGGCGAATTTTTCATTCGGCTGGCCTTGGCGCATGAAATCTGCGCACGCGTGCGCATGCTGGGTGACGACATTATGGCAGCAGCGGACCAAGTCATTGGCGAATTGGGGCAATTGGGTGGCACAGGCGGTGTCATCGCAACAGCACCCGACGGAACCAGCACTTTCAGCTTCAACACCCCGGGCATGTATCGCGGGCGCGCCACAAGCGCTGGCGAAAAATATGTCGCGATTTATGGCGACGAGTAATCTGGTTAAGCTATAACAAAAGTCATATAACTATTTGATTTTCATTTACTTTTTGACTCTTTTTTATTTGAGGCGCATTTTCCTCTCACCTGTCCACCTCAGCGTACGGGTCGCCATGATAATGAGCGACAGGGTTAAGCGGATGGCCAACTGGCCACGTAATAACCAACGGAGGAAGAGTCATGCACAAAACGATGCTTACGGCCATGTTGGCCGCTCCACTCGCTATTGCCCTTTCGACACCGGCAGCGGCGCAAAACTACCCTATGACGTCTGGTGATTATGAAGAGGTCGGCATGATCGATGTCAGCGATGGTGGCGGACTTGAATACGCCAATTATCTTGCGACCACGTGGAAAAAGAATCAGGAATTTGCGAAGTCAAAAGGATGGATTACCGGCTATCAGGTGCTTGCAAACGTCAACCCGCGTCCCGGTGAACCTGACCTTTACCTCGTTACAAGTTTCAGCAGTATGCCCGATGCCAATGAGGAAGAAAAAAGGAACACGGCATATCGGGATTTTATGAAGCAAAGTGACGCCCAAATGGAAGCTGCTTCAGGCGACCGGGCAAAGTATCGGACGTTGCTTGGTTCATTCCTGTTGCGCCAGCTGAACTTCAAATAAGCACTAGCGGCGGGTGCTGCATTGCATCCGCCGTTATTTTACATGTGCGTAACACGCCGATATATTTTGCGTGAAAAGCTGCTTATGGCGAATTGCATGAATCGCTTTCTCACCGCCCTCATTGTCCTGTTCGCCCCGCTCGCGCCTGCCCAGGCCTATTGGGAATATGGCCATCAAACCGTCGCGCAGATTGCGCAGGCCAATATGTCATCCACTGCACGTGCCAATTTGCAGCGTCTGCTGCGTGCGGCGCCTTTGCTGGGCACACCCAAATGCCCGATGCGTAACATCAGCGACGTGAGCGTCTGGGCAGATTGCATCAAGGGTGATCGGGTCCGCTGGGGCTATACCAATAGCTGGCATTACCAGAATGTGGATATCTGCAAGCCGTTCGACCTGAAAAGCGCCTGCGCTGACGGGAACTGCGTGTCTGCACAAATTGAGCGAAACCTTGCCTTGCTTTCCAACAAGTCCCTGCCCGCGCATGTCCGTTTGGAAGCGTTGGCGTTTCTGGTGCATTTTGTCGGCGACATTCATCAGCCATTGCACGCGGGCGACCGTGGTGACCGGGGCGGCAATGACTTGAAAACCATTTATGGCGTGATGCCCGGTTACAATCTGCATTCAGTCTGGGACGGGCTCTTGGCTGACCGGGCAATATCTGCAGCCCCTGTGATCATCCGCAGATTTGCCCCAACGGAAAAAGCCGCGATACAGCAAGGCGACGTGCGCAGCTGGAGCGAGGAGAACTGGGCCATCTCCCGCGATGTCGCCTATACGCGCGCGATGGACGGCAACCCCTGCGGCGAGAAGCCAGCCGCCCCAGTCGTCATTGATGAAGCCGATGTCGCGGCGGCACGCGGCGCTTTGCGTCAGCAGGTCGAACGCGGCGGCATTCGTCTATCGCGGTTGCTGGACGCCGCGCTGGGTTAGCTCCGCCATTTCCAACCGCCCTCTGTGCGTTTGCGCACGATGACGATGAAAAAGGCAGTTACGATCAGCATCGCCACGGTCGTTGCGGCATTCGGGATGCCGCCAAATTCGTCTGATAGCAGCGCTAAGCCGAACATCGCCAGAACATACAGAGCCAAAGCTACCCAGCCTTGCCATTTAAAAGGCAAGCCAGCGCCATAGCCAAAACGTTTGGCGCGGAACCATGGGCCTTTTTCCAAAAACAAATGCAACATCTCAAATCTCCTTTGGTGGCCGCCCGCGCTTTGGCGTTTCGCTAACCCCTACCTTCACCCCGCGTTTGGCCAATGCCTCGCGCAGCAACACTTCCATTTGGGCATTGGCGCTCCGGAAATCGGCTGCCGCACACCGCTCGATACAGGCGAACAATGCCGGATCGAGGCGGAGCGGGAAGGCCTTTTTGGACGGAGCGGGCACGCAGTCGACCTAGCTGTACAAGGAACCGGCGTTGACCACAGGTTGCGTGTCACGTTCGCCGCACAGGACAACCATCAGGTTGGAAACCATCGCCGCGCGGCGTTCATCATCCAGTTCCACAACATTTTTTGCCGACAGCAAATCCAGTGCCATTTCTACCATGCCAACCGCACCCTCAACCAGAGTCTTGCGTGCGGCCACGACGGCTTCGGCCTGTTGGCGACGCAACATCGCGCCTGCGATTTCCTGGGCATAAGCCAGATGGGTGAAACCACATTCATCGACAGTAATGCCGGCAACGCGCAACCGTTCCATCAACTCCATGCGCAATTCGCCACCGACCTGATCATGGTTTCCGCGCAAGGTCACTTCCTGATGCGTAAAGTCGTCATAAGGGTAACGCGCACCGATAGTACGGACCGCTGCCTCAATTTGTGCAAGCACAAACGCTTTATAATCATCAACGTCGAACAATGCCTGCGCGGTGTCGGTGACACGCCACACAACTTGCGCTGCCATTTCAATCGGATTGCCGCGCAGGTCATTCACCTTGATCTTTTCCGAGATCAGGTTGTTTGCGCGCAGCGAAACCTTGGACTTGCCAATCCATGGCCATGTCCAACGCAGTCCTTCATTCCGGTCGGTGCCCCTATATGCGCCGAACAAAGTCAAGGCTGCGCCCTGATTTGGCTGAAGCATGTAAAAGCCGATCGATACAAAAAGAAAAATAGCAGTGGTAAAACCGATCGCGATCACATTCGCCGGGGATCCCCCTCCGATGGCATTTAACAATGACCAACCGAAACCGACCATGCTGGCCAGCATGATGAAGAGCATGAGATAGCCATTGAAGCTGGATGCTGCAATTTCCCGGCTGGCGTTAAGTGTGTTTTTTGAGTCGTCAGTCATCACTATTTCCCCTGAAAAAGTGATATCATATTTATATCGTTTTATGCAGAAATCAACACAAAAAAGGCTGCGCAGTTTTTCCACTGCGCAGCCCTATCAGAAAATGGCGGGAAAGCTTTTACTCGCCGGTCGGAAATCCGCGCTTTTTCATGATATATTTGACGTCCGGGTCACGGCCACGGAAAGCGCGATAGGCTTCGATGCGATCGGATTCATTGCCCGTTGCCAGCAGCATGGAGCGGAACCGTTCGGCCGTCGCCTTATCCCAGACATCACCTTTTTCCGTAAATGCCGCCCATGTGTCGGCATCCATCGTTTCGGACCAGAGATAACTGTAATATCCGGCGGAATAGGAGTCGCTAGAGAACAGATGGTTGAATTGCGGCAGCCGGTGCCGCATTACCATTTCCTTGGGCATGCCAATTTCCGCGAGCGTATCACGTTCAAAGGCAGCCGGGTCAGCGACGGGCGTGCTGCGGTTATGCAATTTCATATCCAATATCGCACTCGACAGATATTCGACCGTGGAAAATCCCTGGTTGAACGTGTCGCTCGCCTTTATTTTCTCGACCAGTGCCGCCGGAATCGGTTCGCCTGTCTTATAATGCTTGGCATAAGTGTTCAGGATATACGGCGTCAGCAGCCAATTTTCGTTCACCTGGCTTGGATATTCGACAAAGTCGCGTGGCGTTCCGCCAAGCCCTGGCCAAGTGATATCGTAATTGAGGTAATGGATCGCGTGGCCAAATTCGTGGAACAGGGTGGAGGCGTCATCGATGCTGATCAGCGTGGGAACACCATCGGCACCCGGCACGAAATTGTTGTTGTTTGACGCAAGCACAATGTTGTTTTTTCCGCCCAATTGGTGCTGGCTGCGATAGGTTGTCATCCACGCGCCCGACCGCTTGCCGGGTCGTGCAAAGTTGTCGAGATAGAACAGCCCGATAACCTTGCCATCGCGTTTGACTTCGAACGTCCGCACCTTTGGCTCGAAAACCGGAACGGTGCCCGTGTTTTCGGTAAAGGTCATGCCGTAAAGCTTGCCCGCGGCATCAAACATGGCTGCGACCATATTATCCAGCTGGAAATAAGGTTTGATGGCCTCCTGATCGAGGTCATATTTCGCCTTGCGCACTTTCTCGGCATAAAAACGATAGTCCCAAGGCGCGATGGTGATCTTGTCGGCATCCGCAATGGCCTGCATGTCCGCCACTTCTTCTTTGACCCGTGCAACTGCGGCGGGCCAGACTTTCATTATCAGGTCCATGGCCTTGTTCGGGTCCTTTGCCATTGTGTCGGCCATCCGATAATGCGCATGGGTCGGGAAACCGAGAATTTCGGCGCGCTGCTGCCGCAGCTTCAGAATTTCGGCGATGGTTGCATTGGTGTCATTGGCATTGCCGTTGTCACCGCGTTTGGTGAAGGCGCGCCACACCTTTTCACGCAAATCGCGCCGCGTGGAATTTTCCAGAAATGGTTGCACCGCTGACCGGGTGTTGATCACAGCCCACCCATTTCGCCCCTTTGACTTTGCCGCAGCCTGCAACGCCGCGACATAGCTTTCGGGCAAGCCAGCAAGATCTGCCTCTTGCGTCAGCAAGATATAGGTTTCCTCATCGGCGAGCACCTTTTCGGAAAAGGCCGAAAATTTCTTGGAAAGATCGGTCTCGATACTGATGACCTGCGCTTTCTTGGCAGCATCGAGCAAAGCGCCATTGCGGACCAGAGATTCATATGTCCGCTCCAAAAGACGCGTCTGCTTGGCATCAAGGCCAAGGCTTGCCCGCTGATCATAGAGAAATTTAACTCGTTGGAAAAAACGCGCGTCAAGCGACAATTCGGAGAAAAATGCGCTGACCTTGGGCTCCCACTCGGCCTGTATCTTGCGCACCTCGGGGTTGGACAGGTTGGACGAATGCACCCCCCAGATTGAAAACAGGCGGCCGATTTTTTCGCCCGAAAGCTCGCTAGCCGTAATCGTATTTTCAAAGGTAACTGGCTCAGGCTTTGCGAGCATCGCTTCAAATTCGGCTTTCGAATCATTCATCGCGGCTTGGAAGGCAGCGGGAAACTGGCTTACCTTGATCTGGTCCCACGGCGGCACACCCTCATAAGGGCCAGTCCATTCCTGAAGCATAACCGGTTCGCTCACGACTTTACCGGACCGCATTTCCTTTGCATCTACAACCGCAGTCATCGCTACTCCTGACAATAAAAGCGCTGCCGCGCGCGTTATGATTCTACCTGTTCCCACGAGATATGCTCCTCTGAATTCTTCGGCGCTTTTGCGCTTCGTATTCACCGGACTAGCGCATCGAACAGGCGAAGCAAACTATCAGTCGGCCAAAACTGTTTCCTCCATAACGGAGTGAAATATTGTCTATGGACCCGCAATATTTTTAGTGCTTCTATAAAAATTCAAACTAATCATAGAGTTGAGACGCCGCCAATGGCAGAATCGCCTTCCCCTGCCGGCGCACCCCGAAATCGCAGCATTGCCATGATTGCGGATGCATCACTGGAGCGCGAGGCCGAGCTAGTCCGACTCGTGGCACTGATGGGCTGTACGCCTGTCGCGATGGGCGACAAGCGGCGCGCGGATTTTTTACTGGTCGACCTTTGCTCCGAAACGGAGAGACTCACTGATAGCCTAACGCGCATTACCCATTATCTCGAAACGCATCGCAGCACTGCATTGGTGTGGACCAGGATGGAGGCGCTCGATGATGTTTATGCGGCGCTTCCTCAAGGCCAATGCCATTTTTTGGTGAATGCGGATGACGTCGAGGCAATGCCAATTTTGGCGGGGGTGTTCGAACGGGGCAGCATGGATCGACTGCATGACAGAGACCGCGAATTAGAATTTGGATCGCTGCACCGAATCAGCGATGAACTGGCTGAATTTGCACGGACGTTGGCGCGCATGGCTGAACCGGACCAGCAAAATGCCGTATCGGACAAGCCAGTATCGTTTCGCCCCGCGCCGCAGGGCGGCTTTTTGGGCTTTCCCCGAAGCGCCCCGATGGCCATCGATGATGCGACGGTGAACCTGCGTGACATCATCAAGCAGCGCCGTATGCGCGAACGCTTTTTCCAACCCGATTTATTTGCCGACCCAGCGTGGGACATATTGCTCGACTTGAAGGCCGGAGCGCAGGAAGGGCAGCAGGTTTCCGTTTCCAGCCTGTGCATTGCCGCGGCTGTGCCGCCGACAACCGCGCTGCGATGGATTACTGCGATGACAGAGAATGGCATGCTCTTGCGGCGCCAGGACCCATCGGATGCACGACGCGTTTTTATCGAGCTTTCCACCGAGACATCGGCAAGACTCGACGATTATTTTATGGCATGTGCTGTCCGATCCGTTCCGATCATCTGATAGGGCTTGCCAAATGCGCAACGCTTTGGCAAAGGCCGCCTTCCCGAAGGGGGCGCTTAGCTCAGTTGGTAGAGCATCTCGTTTACACCGAGAGGGTCAGCGGTTCGAGCCCGTTAGCGCCCACCATATTTTTGATAGTTGATGCGCCCAGTTAATGGTGCCTCAAAACCCACTTAGTATTGCCTCATTTATGCGATGGTGCGTGAAGCGTTATCGGCTGAGGATCGTGAATGAGTGGTAAGGCAACTTAGTGGGAAAGGCCGAAAAATGTGCCTTTAACTTACTGAATGCAATATTCGAACGATCATTCAAATATGAATGGCAGTTGTGGCCGCTGCCAAAATTCTCAGACGCTACGGGCCAACCCGATCTAGCGAAACCGAGACAGCAGCTGCTTAAACAGCCGAAGCCACCATTTGTCCCGCTTATCGTAGTGAGCACTCCTTAGTGCGTCCTCATAGGCTCGGCTTGCTTCTATCCTCTGAGGTGACCACTGATCGGCCCACTTAACCTCACCACCAGTGATCCAATAATGTGCGTTGCACACGTTCCAATTCCCGACGGACGGTCTAATAGTCGGTCCCCTTGAATTGAGCGCAATTGAATAATCAACAGGCCCTATCGGTAGGTAGATTGCATCCCCGCACCCACACGCACAAAGGTGCGCGGTTATTTCGTATTCTTTTGACCAGTAAAGCACGCCAGGTTGCAAAGCTTCCGGCAACTCCTCAACCTCGACAAGACGATATTTCACGCTTGGCTTACCCAGTTGCTGGACCCGATAGAAAGCAAGCTGTTCCAGTACTCCACGTCATCATTATAGAATCTTCGATACTGCTTGAAACGTATAACAGCGATCGCAGCATTTAACGCATTTAGTTCCGCAATCTGCACAAAAGTACGATACGCACCTTCTCCCGAGCGACGATCCAACGGCACCTCATGGATAGCTTTCTCTGCACTGTCCTTCGTAAACAAAGTAGTGCGAATCAACCCGTCGAGTGCGCCCTCTTCCTTCTCAACTCCCATCCCGACATCTATGAATTCGATGCCCAAGCGGGTAAGCATTTTGCAGATTTCCGCCCGTGCTTCGCCGTCGTCGATACAGACGAATGCAAATGTGATCTCAGCAAAAAGAAAATCGTCCTCTGCACCGATACGCTTGTTGTGAAAGGTGAGGCCATGGCGGAATGGTTCATACTTGCGTCGAAGTACCTCAGTCTTCAAATGCCCAAATGCGTCCATCGGAACCTCACCTGGCAGACGAAAGCCGTTGTGCACCTTGAAGTAGTCAAAATCATAGGCATCTATTGTAGCTACTGGTGTCTTCACTATGAAGTCGAGCACGAATCCTCCCGTTCCGCCTAATCCAATTATGGCGATTCGGTCGTCTGCAACCAATTGGTTCAGGTCGGTGATTTCCGCCAACGCGGAGAAAGTGTCTCTAACCTTGAATGGCGACTTGTCGGCCGGGACGTCGTAAATCGCGCCAGTTCGCGAGGAAACACCATACTTGTGCTCGGCGCCCCCCCCGATAAGCGACACGTAATGTTCGATTAGAAGAGTATAGGTTGCAAATCCCTCGTCCGGCTTGTTCGATAGATGGCGCACATAGTTCGTATCGCCTATCGGCTGCGAGATGCCTCCACCGCTTCCTAAATTAGGAATTGCCGAACCGTCTGCATAGTAAGGGTCTGAGCCAGACCAATACATCTGATGATTCTTCGGGGGCCCCAGCGTATCCGGTGTCGGCTGGTTCAATGGAGCCGCAAGACGGCCTCTCTGAAGCGCACCGACAGCATCCAAATAATATACATCATTGACGACTACATGAGCATCTGTGATCGAAAGGGAATATTCCTTGTCGACTAGCTGCTTCAGATCGTCATGATTCTCCAGTTCGTTTGGCACGAAAGCGCATCCCTTCAACGATTTCAACAGATCCTCCCTTAGAGAGCGTGCCTTGGGCGTGACCTGAGCCGCCACGCTCGTAGATGATGCTGTATGTGGCATCCGGAAAGTTAGTGTGATCTGGATAGGCCAGTTCCACAACCCGTTGGTAAGTGATCTTACCCTTCGGTTCCTCAAACTTCCTGGAGTTGATTGCGATAGTCACAAGACGATCTTTTGCCATGATGGGTATTTCCTTTTTATTGCTGGGTGTTGCGGTTCACGCTTTCGGCGTGTCTCGGCCATCAGGTTCTTTGGCCACGCCCTTGAACGGAGATCCGCCGTTCTTGACGCTCATAAACTCGCCAGTGCGTTCGTTGCGCTTCTGATAGTTGCCATCATTGCGCTGGAACTGGGCGCGGGCAGTAACTGCACCGCGACGAAAATCGCTTCCTGTATTCTTGGCCATAAGAACTCCTGTGCCTTTAGTTGAAAGTATAACGCTTCCACGGGATTGCACTAATCGGCACCCGTGAAAGATAGTTGGCGATGTCGCGGCGACCAAAATATGTCGGAGTTCCGCGCGAGTCCTGAGACATCAAGACAATCTGCATACCTGGAAAACAACGGCTGAAACTTTGGGAGGCTCGCGCCGCTTCATGCCGGTTGTCCGTAATATGACGCTTAACAACCACGACCGCAAAGGTCTGACCTTGTTCTTTTATAACAGCACCTTCGAGCTGCATGGCAGTTCCTTTCTGCTCGGTCCCGGGCGGGATGCCCTTGTCACGATTCGCTATATGGCGAGATTTCAAAATGACGTCAATACAAACATCGGTGTGTGATTGATGCAAACATATGTTTGTGTCATTGACATTGTCTTTGCATGAGTCCAGAGGCGCTAAGATGGATGAGCAATCAATATACGCCGAGCTTGGCCGCGCTGTGGCTACTCGCCGTAAAATGGTCGGGCTAACACAGGCGGAAGTTGCCAAAGCCGTTGGCATTTCAAGAGCGTCAATCGCCAACATTGAAACTGGTCGTCAGAAGGTTCTGCTTCACCAAGTCTATGGTCTGGTGAAGGCGCTCGACCTTAAGGCTATCACGGAGCTTGTGCCTGCTACTCCTCCACGCGTTCCATTAGCGGAATCTGGGGAACGGCTTGCAACATGGGGCGCTGCCGTTTCGGACGATCAGATGTCAGGAGTTGAACAACTCCTCAAAAGCGCGCTCGGCCAACTGCAAAGCGGTTCAGCCCGATGAGCGCCATTCAAGACAATGCAAGAGAGCGGGCGCGTGAAGTCTTGTCCAAATACGGAGCAGTCAACGCTCCGGTGCCAGTCGAGAAGATTATCAAGCGGCTTGACATTCGCATCCAATTCTCACCGCTCGATCAAGAACTCTCGGGCATGGCGCTGGTCAAAGATGGCGTCGCAGTCATCGGCATCAACGCGTTGCACCACCCCAACCGGCAACGCTTCACAATGGCCCATGAACTCGGTCACCACATTATGCACCGGACGTATATCGAAAATACAGTGCATGTTGATAAAGGGTTTGCGATCCTGCGGCGGGATACCCTTGCCGCCAAAGGCACAGACAAGATGGAAATTGAGGCCAATGCCTTTGCCTCGGAACTCTTGATACCCAGAGACTTACTGGAACCTGTGATCGGCACTGGCGACATAGACTTAGATGATGTGGATCGCTTGCAGTCCATCGCCAAGAAGTTCAAGGTCAGCCTGTCAGCGCTGCAATACAGATTGCTTGCTTTTACTTAACGCTTGCGGGGGCGTGGCATGGGGCTTGTATTCTGTGCCATCAAAACCTCGGGCACAGTAACGAATGGGGCGGTATGAGCTTTGTATTCTACGATGCCGAAACCACCGGCATCGACACCTCGTTTGATCAGATTTTGCAATTCGCAGCAATCAGAACTGACGAAAACCTAAACATCCTTGAACGCTTCGAGATACGTTCGCGCCTATTGCCATTCGTGGTTCCGGCCCCGGGTGCACTGCGCGTCACCAAAATAACCATCGAACGGCTGCATGATCCAGCCACGCCGTCTCACTATGATATGGTCAGAGCTATTCGCAGTAAGCTGGGCGAATGGTCGCCGGCAATTTTCCTAGGTTACAACAGCTTGCGTTTTGATGAAGAACTGATGCGCCAAGCACTCTACCAAACCTTGCATAATCCTTATCTGACCAATCGGGATGGCAATTGCCGAGGGGACGTTTTGGCCCTTGTGCAAGCCACCACCGAATTTGAGCCTGACTGCCTAACCGTTCCCTATGGCGACAATGGCAAGCGAATTTTCAAACTCGATCAGCTCGCACCGGCCAATGGCTTCGCCCACGAAAATGCCCATGATGCATTGTCTGACGTTGAGGCGACGATTCATATGTGCCGCCTCGTACGGGATGGTGCGAGCGATCTATGGAATCGCTTTCTACGCTTCACCCAGAAGGCGTCCGCCGCGGACTTTTTGGAGGAAGCCGAGCCATTTCTCCTTACCGAGTTCTATTTTAATAAGCCCAAACACATGCCCGTAATGCGGATTGGTCAGGACAATGAACAAGCGAATATCTCGGTCTGCTTCGATCTGACGCATGATCTCAACTCGTTCCGAAATTCGACAGACGCACAGTTGCAGAGGCTCGTGGTCAGTTCGCCCAAGCCGCTTCGCAAAATCAAAGCCAACGCCGCACCCACCATGACACCGCTCGATGAGGTGCCAGACCATTTGCTCGGTGATCTGACGCCGGATGACGTTGCCGCCCGGGCTAATCAACTTCAAAGCGACGAAGCGCTCAAGGCACGTATGCTTGCGGCATATGAAGCAACCAAGACCGTCTATGAGCCGAACGAACACGTTGAAAAGCAAATCTATGAGGGCTTTGCAGCAAACGCGGACGAGTATTTGATGGCGCAATTCCACGCTTTGCCGTGGACAGAGCGACATACGCTGACCAGCCAATTTCAAAATCCAAAGTTTGGTTTTTTGGCGAAACGTCTGATTTTCGCCCATGACCGAAACTTCTTACCGCCAACCTGTCAGCAGGAAATATCGGCTCATGTTCATTCGCGAGTAGCTGCGCCCGACGATTCCGGAGTGAAATGGACAACGCTCACGAAGGCACGGACGGAATGTGCGAAATTGATCGCAGAAGCGGAAGCGGCTGATCTGATCCTTCTTCAAGGATATGCACAGTATCTTGATAATCGCATCGCTAGCGCCGTCACTCAGTCGTGAACCTTTTGTTCAATGATCCTTTGCCGAACTTTAAGCAGTTTCATGACCAAAGCTGGTACATGCATCCAAAGATGTGGGGGTTGCTTTGCTTCAACGTTCAGAAGAAATAAAAATGGATTCGAATTGATGCAAGCACTCGACCGCACATATGCTCCCCTATCCACACCTGGATTTGGGATTCGCGCATGAGCTTTTTGGCCTTTGCGGATGCCGAAGCCATCGGCGACCGTTTCCTAGCTCTGCTATACCGTCACGGCATCCAGCCGCCTTCGGGTTCGCGCGTCGAAGACGAGCTACTCTCGCTTACGCTGCTGATGGAGATAGCAAGGGATCCGAACATCGTGCGCCCCTCGGCACGTCCAGCAGTACTCCAAGCTGCAGCCGGTATCCACGACCTCGCGGCGAAGGTTCTTTCGGTTGAACCTCTGAAGGAATTTTCTCAATTCCTGCCTCACCTCAAATTGATTGGCGAGAGGAAGATTCAGACGGCAACGCTTGGCCAGAACGCAGCGAGTCCCCCGTCCGACGACACGTCCCGCAAGATTGCAGAACTTTACTTAGGCTGTCTTGCAGCGCATGCTGGGACGAATGTCCGCCTTGATTCCCCCACGAACGCGAGGGGAGATAATCCGGACATTATCTTCCGACTCGAGCCGGACAGCGGACGCGCACGTGACTGGGCGATCGCCATCAAAACGATCTCATCAACCAACGGACAGACGATCTTCGAGAGGATTAAAGAAGGCGCAGCACAAGTTGATGCTCGCGCTTGTTTGGCCGATGTCGGCATCGTCGTTGTCAACACCAAAAGTGCACTTGATCACCAGGCATTATGGAACGTGGTCTTCCAGAATCTTGACCAAGCCAACGAAGTGCTAACGGCGCAAGTCAAGGCAATTGCCGACGCTGCTGATAAAGAACGCCCGTGCGAAGAGTGGGAAGCTGTATTTGCAGGTAAGGTAGTGCGGCCAGTATTGTTTCTTGCCCAGACGCTGGTTCGGATATCGACCTCGGCGGGTCTACAGACTCCGACTGCCCTTAAAATGCTGGTTGCCCACAATCCATGTGGTCCAGCAGATTCAGAAGCATACGCTCTCGTGGAGTTGCTGAACTATTTCATGCAAAAGGTACTGCACGGCAAGCCGGGTAGTGTCGTCACAGAGGGTACCGGCGGTATCCTGCCAGCGTGAGCGTCTTTGACGCGCAGGTCTCGCAAGTGCTGCAAAAAGGAGATATCAATCCCAAGCGGTACTCAATGAACCAAGGGCGCATTTCGAGAAATATTTTCAAGCCGTCAAATGTCGCCATTGTTAACGAAAGCAGGCAAAACCTCGATTGCGTGAAGGCTGTCAGATGTCAACCGTGATTGGCATGTGGTCGCTTAAGGCCAACCAATCATCTGCAAACCCCACTTTAGCGTCGATTGCATTTTCGCTGAGCCGATCTAAATGCGCAAATACGAAGTCGATATGGTAAGGCTTCGCTACATTTCGATGGAGATAAAAGGTGGGGTGAATTTCCTTTCCCTGATCTTCACTTCGCACATGGTGATATAAGCTGCGAAACCCCAAGTCTTCCAACTCCCGTACACAATCGGAATGGTTCCAGACCCTACGCGGCTTGTCCCAGATTGAGTTGCTATTGAAATCGCCAGCGATGATGGTGTTCAACTTTAGCGCCGCCTTGTGAACTTGCAGATAGTGCCAAAACTGCCCAATGTAGCTGAACTTAGAGGAGCTTGATTGCTGCGTCCAAACACCTAAAACATTTACATTGCCGCCAACGCTGACCGGTAGGAATAGTTCAAAGCTGTGATCTGACCATGCTAATCGCTCGATGCTTTGCCCACGGCGTGGAAATATGCCAATACCTTTGTTCTTGCCGTAACCGACCCACGCATGGGCGCCTGCCCACGCCCGATATTCTGCAGTTGATTGCGCGGGATCTTCACACTCTTGAATGACCAATATGTCGGCATCCAGAGCGTCCAATTGCTCAAACTTACGGCGAAAGCCACCATTGCAATTCCAAGTGACCAGCCTCACGTTTCATCCGCAAAGAAGTCTTCATCAAGCCTTTTGACTTCCATCACACGGGTGGTTCGCACTCCCACTCTAAACTCTGTCATCAATTCGGTGAGGCGGGATCCGTCGATAAGGATGACCCGTTGCTGCAGACCTTTGGCGTAATCCAGAGCTTGCTTGCTGAACACTGAGGTTGTGACGAAGACACCCTTGTTCGCACCCAATCCGACAAGACTGCCGACAAACCCTTGCACTTCAGGGCGGCCAACCGAGGAACCAGCTCCATAGCGCTTTGCCTGCACGTAGATCCGATCAAGGCCAAGCCGATCTTCGTCGATGATGCCGTCGATCCCGCCGTCGCCTGATTTGCCGAGCTGGCGTGCTGCGTCTTCATGCGAGCCACCGTAACCCATCGCCACTAGCAGGTCGACAATGAGACGCTCGAAGAAGGCCGGGGATTGCTCAAGAACACGTTGCAGCAGATCAGCTTTCAGCGCGGCAGCAAGGACGGCGTGAGCAGCGTCGATCTGCTCCTCCGGTGTCGCGTCAGAATTTGTGGCTGCGACGGCAGCGGCACCTAGGTCGGGTTTAATTCCTGTCCCAGCTTGCCCGTAAAACTCGCTAAATGATGGAAAGGTTTTCAGCGTTTCGACGTCGATGCGTTTAGGTTGGGTGGCAAGCAGCGCCTTACCAGCAGAGGAGGCGACAAAAACGCCCCGTTTTGGACTATCGATCAAGCCGGCCTTCGACATATAGAACTTGGCCCAGTGAACGCGATTGTGCAGCAGGCGCTGCTTGCCGCTTGGTAGCATTTCTTCGCGTTCGTCTTCGGTAAGGCCAAGTAGATCGGCAATGATCTGCGCTGCTTCAGGTACCCGCGTCTCTCCATCGGCTGCAATAGAAAGCACTGGAAGCATAAGTTTTTGGTAATCTGGAATGGCCATACCGGAATTCTTAGCAGGATGGCCGGCTCGGACGCAATCTGCTTGGTAAGCTATTACAGATGACGAGTGAATGAATGGCCGGTTTCGTCGGGCAAAAATTCAAACTGGGAAGGACGGCTACGTTAACGAAAGCCCCTCATGCCTTTGCGCTCTTTCCGACCGATTAGCATCCACTCTTCCCACAGGATGTGCGGCGCGGCGACGATCATGTCCTCAACGACACGCTCGCTAGGCAGGCATGCCTCGGGGAGCGGTTGCTGCGTGTCGGTTACAGTCCAGATGGTGCTGCAGATGGGCGTTAAATCTCTTCAGCTCTTCGCTTCTTCATTTCTACTGTCGGCAGCACGCCAAGTGAATAGAGCAGTTTATCGACCACTTCGATTGCCGCAAGAACCTCATTTGGCATTACTTCCGCCGTTCCGCCGTGCGAAAGAGGGTTAAGCAATATCGTAGTGTACATCCGAATGGAATCGATTACCGATTTGTAGTGCTTGTCCTTATCGAAAGCCTCAATGCATTCCAAAAACTTCGATGCAGGCAAAAATGCCGGCGGCGGCACATAAGGTACACTCACATCCTTTATTGCACAAAATTCTCGCAACCCGAATTCGGTCGCGAGTCTCGCAGCATTACCGGCGGCGTTTATATGACCGTCTTTATGGAACCGTCGAGCAGAGGCAAGAGCTTGCGAAGCGACACTGGGTCCGACATCGGTCGCGACTGGCGCGAAAGTATGATCTTCTGGCTGATGAAGCTGCCAGAATGTCCAGTATTCGTCGGCCCTACCTTGCCAGTTGGGTGGGCCTCCCCTCCGTAAATACTGACGGCCGATGTCGAACCACGTCCGGTCGTGCGTGAGCAGCACGACCTGCCATTCTTTGAAATACTCGCAAAGCACGTCAAGCAAAGGCAGGCGGTTAGCTTGATCGAGCCCAATCAGCACGTCGTCGAGAACCATGATCCTCGGCATGTCATTGACGGTCTGCCGCTCAACAAGCCTACGACCTGCAAAGTATATCGCTAGTGCAAGCGCAGACAGACGAGCTTCGTTCAGAAAGTATTGCGGCTCATCCACTGCATCGCCGTGAAACGTAATTTCCGGGGTTACTTGGCAATCGTCGTAGTCGCGCCATTCTTTACCTGTAGCATTGTTGTATGCGATGCGCTTTGCGGTGAGCGCGGTAACGCGAATATCCCCATGCCCGAGTTTGTCGAGCAGTGGATTAACGAATGGCAAAACAGCATCAAGAGCTTCGGCAAGCCCGTTGTTAAATAGCCGACTATCGTTGTTGATCTCTAGGATCTGCGCATCACGCAATTGTGGCCGTAGCAGCATGTCCTGAAGCCGCTTCCATACCTCGCCCAAGCGTTCGCCTTCAAAAAGATAGTCGCGCAACAGGCTGTCGACGCAAACATCAAACAGGTTGATCTCATCCGCGTGGTCATAATTTGTGGCCAGCAGCGAGCGATAGTCCAGGATAGCTTTTGACCAAGCAGCATTAACGATACGTTCGTCAGCCGTCGGTGAAACGTCAATTGGATGGCGTTCGGCGGACCAGATGGCCGCCGGCTGCGCGTCATCATAAGTGACAGCAACCCGCGACCGCCCACGATTATCTACAGGCGTAAAGCGATTTGCTTGGTCGGTGAGCATCTCGGCAAGCGCTGCTGGGAGCTCCCCGTAGGAGAAGATCCCATCGAGCGCATGAAATATTGTCGATTTGCCGACGCCGTTCTCGCCAAACAGAAACAGATTTTTCCCTGCCAATTCGATTGTGACGGAAGCCGGACCCGGAAAAGCGCGAAAATCGCATATTTCCAGCGTTGTAATTCTAGGCCTTACCATAACTCCCCAATCCTCAACATTACCGTCCAGCCGCATATCGCAACGCGGCCATGCTCTCGATTCGGCTGGCCGCGCGTTCGACGAGGCCGACATCGACCATAAAGGTGCTGCCTGCTTCAACATGCCGTTTTAAATAAGCGGCCGACTGGGTTTCCAGGCCCGCGCGCCTGGCAACTAGCCATGCAACGGCCTCGGCTTCCATCTCCCGGACATTGTGGTCCAATCCACGCCGGTCCGGCCAGCCACTAGTGTCTCGAAAGCCACCACACCCACCCAAATGCCCACAAAAGATATGGCCGAGTTCATGGGCAATTGCCGCCAGTTGCTGCGCCGGGGTTAGGCGGTCGTTGACCTTAACCCGCCACACTGGAACCCAACGGTCGTGCTTTCGAGCGTTTTTGCCCTGTACCTTAACTCCTTCAAGCTCCTGCGAAACAACGAAGCCGTGCTCTTCGCCCGGTCTTGGCTGCGGAACCGGCAGGTTGAGTCGACCTTGCCCCGCGGCTGTCCCAGCGAGATCGTAACCCATCCGGTCTCGTTCGATGTGGATGCGGTACTGGTTAGACGCAAGGCATTTGTCGACGAGCCGATCGATGCTGGCGATCAGCGTTTCCGCCGGGATTGGTCCGGTCGCGGCAAAAGGATCGTTCATCGCATCGCGGTCGATTGGCGGGCCGGTATCCTCAATCTCGTAAACATGGACCACGGGAGCAAAAGGCATAAGGATAATGATCGGGCGGGCATCGGGCAGGACATAACGCCCCGTGGCGCGCCACTCCTTTACCGAGGCGACAACGCGCGCGCCGCGTCGCTGGGTCTGGATAAGCCGCGCGTTAAAAACCGAAAATCGCCGAAAGCGGGCACAGAATTCAGCGAATTCGATCAGGTCGTCGGCGCTCTGTGTTTCCAGCGCAGAATAGAATAGATGGCTGAGCTGGTCAGCGACAGGAGTAGGTGGCGGCGCAGCGGGAAGCGGCCCAGATAACGCGAACATTGGCTTCGTGCCAAAGCTAGGCAGCTTCACGCGCCAGCCCGCCATTACGCCTTCCCTTCGATAATCCGCACGACGTCCAAGGTCTGAAGATCGGAGAGCATGATGCGCAATGGCTGGCCGGGCGTTAGATTCTCAGCGGTGAAGGCGGTGGCCTGTTTGGTCAATACTTCGCCCTCAAGACCATAAAGCTTATCCAGCCCCACTTCGTGCGCTGCGTCAAAAAGGCGAAGGCCACGGGCGTGTAAATCGTGCGGAAAATAGAGTTCATAGACAAGGCCGTTGAGGAGCTGTTCAAGGGCGAAGTTTTGTCGGTCTTCAGACATTATATCGACCAACGCGCCAACTAGGTCCATTTGAACCTTTGTTGCATTTACTGGTATCGGAAACTCATTCACGTACATCGGTTTGAATTCATAAAATCCACCAGCACGGCTCGCATATGTTTCTCTAGCAAGCCACCACGACACGGTCGAATTCAGGCAACCTAAGATGAAACGCCAATCTTGCGATACGATGATGCTTGTTTTATCGTTACTGAAATAACCGTTTTTGTCGACTGCATATGCAACCGTTTTCTCGATCGCAGGAATGATTATTTTGGGCTGTGTGAATGCTTCGAAGTAGGCAATGTTATCTTGAATTTCATACCAACGGTAAGAGCCAGATTTCCGTCCAGGCCAAGTGTCGCCAACCTTGGCTGGTTGCCAATTTGACGGTTTAGGCTCCAAGGCCTCCTTAAATTCCTTAAGATGCCGTTTGATCGCCGGATAGGCGTCGATGTCGATGCCCCGTCGAGTGAATATCAACCATAAATCTTCCGGCTCCACGCGCCACCGTTTGATGTCGCGCCCGCGCAGGTAAGGTTTGATTATTTCAGCCGACTTCGCATGTTCAGCGATCAATGCAGCGCGCGTTGCGCCATCGATTACGAAGGCATCGTTATAACCAGTAAGGATGCCACGGTAAAATCGGCCTTCTACATAAACGCCCAGCGGCACGCCCGACGCGCGGATGCGCGCCAGCAGGTCGCGTTTGACGGTAGGCTCAATCTGCCACCCATCTTTCGCTAAGGCCACCTGCGGCATATCAAACCCCGATGTATCCAAATACGTCCAAAAATGTTCGATCTCCGCATCATCGCCCAAATCCTGCCAGTTGAGCGCACGGAATTGATATTGAGGTTTCGGCTCGCCCTCGCGCCTCGCGGCGGTGATGATCGTGGGATAAGCAATGGCGTCGAAAACAGCGGCGTCACCAAAATCTATAATGGTCAGTAAGTCAGCGTTTTGTTGCATCCAAAACCTCAGATTTTCCCCATATTTAGCGCGGTACCATTTATTCGAGGTAATGTAGCTAAATGCTCCCCCGGGATTAAGAAGGCTAATGCCACGTTCTATAAAATAAACGAGATAATCCGCCGTGCCCGAATAACTACCTAATGGATTTCCCTTCGCATCTTTTCGCCCATAGACTTTTTCGAGGCCTGGCTTTTGGTCTTTAAACTTTTCCTGCCGGACGTAAGGTGGGTTGCCAATGACGATGTCAAAGCCCGGTGTGCGGAACATCCATTCGGGATCGAAAAAAGGGGCGCTGGCATTTTGATCGAATGGATCCCAACGTGCCGCCTTTTCGGCATCTTCGTGCTTTAGCGAATGTTCGTCTTCTAAGATTTCTGACAATTCGTCCCGCAATCCACGGATGATGCTACGATATTTGCGTTTCGTTTTTACCGTTCGCGCACCGAAATAATGCTGGGTCGCCGCTTCGATATCTCTTTCGACCTCGCTGATACGCGGGTTTGAGAACAGATCGTTCTGGCTGGGCCGTTCGAGCGGCATCAGGCTGTCTGCCGCGATCAGCTTGGTTTCCAAGTTGGGTAGCGGCTTGACGCCGAGATTGTCGCGATCCGGATGCTGCTTTTGTTCAACGGCCAAGCTAATAAAAAATCGCAGTTTCGCTATTAAAATCGCAACCGGTTGAATGTCCGAGCCATAAAGGCATTTCTCGATCACATGCAACTTGCGGACATAGTTGACAAGCTCGGCGTCGGCGAACTCCTCGTCAAAGAGCCTTAGCGCGTCTGTCGCTTCCTCGTACTCTTCTGTCCGTCGCGTTACTTCGTAATTGCCAGCATCCGCCACACGACGTTCAAGTGGAGCACGCAGCGTCGCTTTCCACTTGCTGTTGTCGGGATCGAGCCGGCGCAGCACCTCCATCAAAGCCTGCAACATACCCATTGGGAACGCACCTGATCCGCAAGCAGGATCTAGAATTTTCAAATCCTCTATCGCGGTAATCAAGGCGTTTTTTTCTTTTTCGGAAAAGCTTGGCGGTTCCGAAGTCGGATCGAGCAAAGCTTGAATCCGCGAAGAGAATTCGTTGTCGGCTTCTTCCGCCATCCGTGAAGCGGTAGGTCTCTCCATCGCAAATTCACCATCGGCTGGACCTAAGTCGAAAGTTTCCGCCCTTGGTCTAATTCCGCCAATGTCGGCTGGGCGCGCCTTCATAAGCACGCGAGCGAATTGGTGTGCCAGTGTCTCGCGAACCATGTAGTCGACGACATAACGCGGGGTATAGAATGAACCCGATTTCTTGCGCGCGGTAGTGTCAGTTTCAGGGTTGTAGGAAGCCAACAAATTTTCGAACACTTTGCCCAGCAATTCGGGATCGAGCGCTACTTCCTCTTCTGCTGATGTGTTTTCTTCGACCGTGAACACGTAATCGTCGAACAGCGTGAACAACCCTTTGGCGCTATATGCCTTCCCCTTGGTGTCGAAATCTTTGTTCAGCTCGGGCGCACTCACAGCTTCGCCAAAGAAAATGCGGTTGGGCACGTGAAGCGGGTTTTTGGCGTGATCGGAAAAGCCATCGATGCGGAGACGTTTGCCATCGCTGATTTTCAACAGATTGGGGTCACGGGCGATGTCACGTTCGGTCAATTCACGGTCGAGGCACTCGAAGAGGCCACCGTTAAGGAAGGGCACTTTGCGGAATAGTTCCAGCGCAGCGTCCGCATCAGCAAAATGATCTTGGTAGCGGTAAAGGCTGTGGATCATGTGATGCCCGTCTTGGCCGCCACTGTTGTTCTTTGAACGCCATTTGCGACCTTCGCCCATTTCGGTGTTGAGCGTGGCAAAGAACAGATTTTGTAGAATGGCGCGGTAATAGTTGCCGTCTTCCGGGTGATTTGTAGGATCGGACTTAAGCAGGTCGTTTATTGCTTCCAAACGAAACAGGGTTTCGGGGATCAGCCCCCGTTCTTTGATAAACCAGCAAAAAATGACCCGGGTGAGTAACCGTATAAGCGGCACTTCGGGCTTGTCGCCTGCACCCTCCGGAAACGTGACTTTGCTTTTTGCCCAAAAGAACCAGTGGCTCAGTTCGCGGTAGAAGCTCTCGTTGAGTGTCTTGGTTGAAAGCGCGGCAAGCCAGCCTTTGTAAAGCTCATCAAAATTGGACGGCCGTTTCGACATTTGCCCAATTTCGAGCTTACGCAGAATGCTCAAGTGGCCACGATGCGGTCGTGTAGTTGAAATGCCAAGAATGATCGAGATGCGTCCAGTCTGCACATCGCGATTGAGATCGCGCTTGCTGGCGCGCCGCTCGCTAACTGCTATTGATAGTTTGTCACCATGTCGGAACAGGATTATCACCGGCATGGGGAAAAGCACGTTAACCGCCCGCGTAATTCCGGCGAGCGCACCCCGGTTCCAATCTTCGCCGTCCAGCGAAATTGCCAGGAATACGAAGCTGTCCACGATACTCCGCCCGAAACGTTCTTCCATTGCGAAACTGCTTTGCTCACGACCGAGCATTGGGATTTCGTCATTGGTCAATTGAAACAAGAACTGCACTTCATGCCAAGACTCGAACCTAGCATCGGCGCGTTGTAACCGGCCTTCGGGATCGACCTCTCGTGCAAACGTGGCAGGGCTGCCATCGAGCGCGATAGTTTTTGCGCTGCGATATCCCAAGACGTCCAGCAAATCACGTCCGGCGCTGGCAAGGTCAGCCTTACCAAACGCTTGTATAGCGGTAAGCGTGGCGGATAGATCTACCGTCATGCGTCAGGCTCGGGCTGGATAATAAGCCAAGTAATCAACTCAAAATCCTCCTCGCCGCGCGGTTGAGATCTCTCCTCACTTAGCTTGCCGCCGCGTATCCCCGCAAGCGCACTCAATGCTCTACCGGCATAGGTGCCCTTAATGGAATCGAGCGCCGCTTTCGCGAGCCCATCATAAACCTCCATTTTTGAACCGTGTTCGGTTTGTGTGTCAAATGCTGCGCAAAGTTTGGTTAGCGGCGCAGTCGTGCCCAGACAAAGAGCGCGCATCATATCTAATATGGTTTTTGGCGTTGTGTACGCGTGTCGGATCGTTCCATCGGCACGGACATAGACCAAGAAGAAGGGATCAAGCCCACCGACTGACCGGGTATCGGGCGCGACCGTCGCTCCAGTGCGACGAAGGCAAAAAATAACTCCGGGGTCGCAGGGTCCGTCTTCAGTTATTGCGGGAACGACCGCGTTGATGCCGATAGGCGTGTCTCGCAACTCTTTTGCATGTTCTTTCGAAAATGCGAGTAGGTCGGCACGGAAATCTTCAAGCGAGAATTCTGAGAGTGTGACGGACTCTTTTTCCTCATCGAGGTCGAACACCTCATCTTGCAATCGGAGCAACTGGCGGTCGCGCCAATGCAGTTCTGCTTCTGCCGCGTCGATTGCCTCAGCAAGGATATTGTCTTGTCCAGTTCCGGCAATATCAACAAGCGTCATACGAGCTTCAACACGGCCTTTCAGGTTGATGTAATGATTCAAATCTGGCGTTGGCCAGAAATTGATCATTTGGATTTCATCATTAAGACTACCAAGTCGGTCAATCCGTCCAAAGCGTTGGATTAGACGTACAGGGTTCCAATGGATGTCGTAGTTTATCAGCAGATCGCCATCCTGGAGATTTTGGCCTTCAGAAATACAGTCGGTCGCGATTAGAAGGTCAATTTCTGCATCCTGCGGCATGCTGCTCATTGCCTTGCGGCCCTTAGCGCGAGGTGCGAAATTTGTGAGGATATCCTGATAGCGTGAGCGGCCCAACGTTGAGCGAGTATCGCCACCTCCAGTTACCAGCGCCGCATGAATGTCATTTTTCTCCGCGAATGGGCGCAGCTGCTCGTAGAGATAGCTTGCCGTGTCCGAAAAAGCGGTAAAGATTATTACCTTGCGGTTGGATTCACCGGCCCGGTTGATGGTGGGGCGAGTAAACTTCTCGGCCAAAATGCTTTGAAGCTCAGCGAGCTTGGCGTCACGGGTGGGAATGATAGCGATGGCTTCGGAGTGAAGCGCGGAAAGCCGGTCGCGGTCGCGAGAAAGTGCTTCGGCCCAGCGCTCCACATCCATATGTGCTAATTTGAATTTCAGCGCACCACCGACCTCAAACGCGTCTTCTAGTTCTTCGTCGCCTTCGGCCTCATCTGCTAAGTCGTCTAATGCAACGCTGGCCTGCTTGCCCTGACGGTATGCTTCGATATCTGCAAGGCGCGTATCGATGCGGTTGCAAAGGCGTTGCATCGAATGGCCAAAACTGCTGACCGAGCTTTCCAGCCGTTTGAGCAGACCTGACTTGATGATACCGATAAGGAACTTTTCACGATTGCCTTGATCGAAATTGCCGCCGGGGTCATAAATGTGGCGGTGCTCTTCCATGACGAAGCTGATGGGATTGTAAAGCGCAAGACCAAGGCCACTGATTTTGTCATGCACGTCGGCGAAGGCCGGGAATGCGCCTTCGCGATCAATCTGCGCGAAGATCGAAATCGGTTTATTCCGTGTCGGGAAGCTACCGATTTTGTCCATCGCCGCGGCATAGTGCCGTTCAACATGTCGTCGCGAACGCGCGATGGTAACGCCGTCGAGTAAACTGAACAGTCCTGCTGGAAGGCGCGCAATCAATGCGTCTCGATCCTTACCGCCCCCCTTAGCCCAATCCTTAAACTTGCGTTGCGCATCAGCGATCAGGTTGCCTAGATTGTTAACACCCAATTCCTGAAAAGCCTCTGCCTTGCTAGCGGCAATCAAATCCAGCTGGCTTTTGAGATCAGACAAGTCATTGTTCACAGGAGTTGCGGAAAGCATTAAAACCTTAGTTTGCGCGCCGGCTCGTATGACGTGATCGACGAGCTTCTCATATCGGCTCGGCTTTAGCTTTCCATCAACACCAACCGACTTGCCTTTGGAAGCAGTCCGGAAATTATGAGACTCGTCGATAACGACTAAACCAAAATCACCCCAATCAATTTTTTCCAAATCGATGTCACCAACTTTGCCTGACACACGCGTAAGGTCTGTGTGAGACAATACGGTATATCGTAATTCGTCGGCTCTAAGCGGGTTTGTTTCAGCGTTGTTATGCCACAGAAACTCCGTCCAATTATCACGAAGCTTTTTGGGACAGAGAACGAGAACCTTTATGCCCTGCATTTGAAAATGTTTGATGGCTGCCAGCGCTACAAACGTTTTTCCTAGACCGACGCTATCAGCCAGAATGCAACCATTTGATTGATCAAGTTTCGTTAGCACTGCACGGACGCCTTCGCGCTGAAATTCGTGCAAAGTTTGCCATATGGCTGATTGAGTAAGCCTCGATTTGGTTAGCTCTTGCTCTTCTAATTTTTGCGTTTCAAGAAACTGCTCGAACAAATGGAACAGAGTTTTGAAGTAAACCAGTTCGGGGCTGTTGTGCCGATAAAGCCTCTCAAGCTGCTCCAAAACCTCATTTTTGACATCTTCTGTCAGTTCCTGGTCTGACCAGATCTCATCGAACCATTTGAGCAAGTCGTCGCGGTCGCGGTCCGAATCAACCACTAGATTCAATTCAATGTTCGGCTCTTCGGTGAAGCCAAGTCCTTTAAGTGTGAAGTTAGAACTGCCAACCATTGCATGTTCTCGACGCCCGTCGTTAACATGAAAGAGCTTTCCGTGCATTAGCCCAGCCCGTCGGATTGATCTGATTTGCACCCGCTCTCTTATCCATTGTGCGCATCGCAAGGCGGCGGCTGACCGTCTTAGTCCCTCGGTTAATTTGAGGCCGTCTTCGTCTAAAGAAAAAGCTGGCGGGCAGAGATTTTCGCTCTCGACACTCTCAATGAAGCGAGGCTCACCAAATAGAAATCTTAGTTTTTCTATCCGGTCAAGCTTGTGGGCCAGCTTGTTGTAAGCAAAACTAGTGAAATAGGCGGACACGAATGAAAGTTCGCTATTCTCGCAAACTTTTTCCTCTAAAAAGCTGTAGGCAGCACCACGAGATCGATTATCCCTTATCCCTGACTGCACAAACATCGCTCCCGACTATTATCAAAAACTTGCGATGACCATTCGCACGTTCCTCGTTAGCTGCAATGTTCTGCATGCGGAACCAGCATAATCACTTTGATGAATAGAAAATTTGGCTTTTAACGAGGTACGAGACCTGTATTTATAGAGGATCACTCAAGGCAAATGTAACACATTTGTACTTCGTCCGTGATCACTCCTTCGCCAAATCCGAACGGGTTGTCACAATGGGTGCAGACCGCGATTGCAGCGGCGCGGCGAGCGCGCTCACGTTCTCTTTGTCGTCCGGCTTCAATCTCGGCCCATTCCGCTCGTCGTTTGCGATGCCATTCTTCATTTTCTTCAGGTTTGAAAGTCATAACTAATAGTCTATCGAGAACCGGTTAATGCTTGCCAAACGAGAGCTGTACGAGTTGTTATGCTCTTAGCGTTGGCGTGCGATAAGGTGGCATCTGTAGATTTACCAACGATCCGGATAGAAGCCGAAGTCGTCATCATCTCCAAAAATCCGCTTCTCATCAAAGCGCATCTGCAGGCTGGGCGCGTTAAGTTTTTCATCTGACATGCGGAGCCGGCTGTTTGCCCAATGGACAAACTCGCTCACGCGAGCTTCAGTTACATCATTCAATGTGGAGCTAAGCGTAGCGACTAATCCTCGCAGTCGCTGGGCCTTTTCAATATCTAGAAGAATGGAATCCAGTTCCCCGAGACGACGCTTTTCAATATGGTTATGACGCTGTGCAATTTCGCGTAAACGCTGGTGTTCCTCGGCGCGCCGCGTGTGCTCATCATCCTGAAGCCGCTTTTCTTTAATCGCTGCGGCATACACTGCAATACCGACAGCAATTTCGTCTGCCATATTTTCAAGTCGTTGCGATTTACCATCCTTGAAAGCACGGCGCGGCGCCATGCCTGATTTGAAGTAAACATGTTCAAGCTCAAATGCCAATTGGCCCGTAAGTATATAATCCCAGTCATGCAGTCGCGTTCTAGATAGAAAAGATGCATTCCAACCGTCGCGACCCTGGCGTCTAATGTGTCGCTCCTCGTCCGCAAGTTCTTTCGGAGTCATCACATGTTTGATGCGCTTCGTGATTTCCAAAAGCTCGAAATTGATAGTCGCGTTCTGGCCAACAAGGCATGCCCCCGTTTCTGACTTGGCAAGTTTGAACCCCTGTAAAAATGAAGCCGTAACGATGCTATCCAGGACACGTTCGGCACGATCCAGAGTCTCCGGAGCAACTGCGATGTTTACAAGCCCAGCTTTTTCAACCGACACCAAGCCCCGCTCGTTCGGCTTTGCTTTGCGCAACGCCTGCATCGTTTTTTCCACTATGCTGTTTCGCGGCAAGGCCGGGTGCTCGGATACATTGGACGCAATTATTCGGGCCTGTTCGCGAGCCGACTTCAGGGTATCGCTTTCATGCAACAAATTCCCCCCGACGATCGTAATCGTATGAGAGCTGTCTTTCTTCAATTTGGGCAAAGGAGTCTGGACAACTTTTTTCCCATGAGCCTTCTTGGCCCACCAGCCAAGCGGCGGGTTGGGCACGTCATGCTTCTTACAAATCTTGTGAATTGCCACATCCGACAGAGCAAAGTCCTTAGCAATGTGCGTGATCGGTTTGGACCAAATCAGATCATAGAATTCTTTTCGTGTGAACGTAGGCATTTTACCCTCGCTGATTTGCGGATCCCGGTATTACGCAGTGTATTTGAAAAATCTGCAGCGCACTGTCTCAATCCACACGCACCTTTGTCAATTTTAGCACTCACGAAATCAGAACTCTGTCTGGTTCAGCAACGACATCGATAGTTCTCTCAAATTCAGCGCGAGGGACCAGCGTCCACCGACCAATGTGCCGGACCTAAGTCCCATATCAACATCCACATCGCGGATTTTACGACGCGGGACAAATTCTACAAAGACCGTGCCATCCATTGACAAAAAACTGGGACGCTTATTCCGCGGTAGGCCGGATTGGTCGATTGAACAGTCCAGCTCACGGTGGATCGGCCACTTTCGTAATCCGTCCAGTTTGGGTCGATATACCGTGCGTCCTTAAGACTTTGCGAGCCCTCCCGATTGCAGGCAAAGCTGTGGATTATCGTTTTGCACAGGCAGCCATGAACGCAGCAGCTTGTCTGGCAGCGGCCATCGAGTTCGGAAATTAACTCGGTGACAGCGCAACTCTAAAAATTCAGGCAACCCAAACTGATACCTACGGATGTTTTATGCAGAGAAGATGTGTTTAGAAAGGAAAATGCATATGCATGATATTGAAATTGCTCGCGCACAGTATACCCAAGCCTTGAGGAAAATTAGGGCTCAGGTGCTGATCTTATGCAAGGATGTCGAGGATAGCATAGTCAATCATTCGGTTTCTTGTCGCGCTGAGATGTTTCCTGAGGGCACCCAAGGAATAGTGACCGAACCACAAGCCCGGCAAAACACAGTGCAAAGGGATGTGTATCTTCACCTTGCCCTAGCTGCGTCAAGGGGCCTCACAAGCAGCCAGATACTGCAGTTGCTGGAAGCTGAAAGAGATGTTTCTTGGAGTGCAGTTAGACAGGCATTAAACCGAATGCGAAAAAGTGGCGATATTCGGAGGGAGGGCAGGTCTTGGTACGTGATTTAGGGAAGTGTGGTAACGGCATCTTTGAAAATTGCCAAACCAAACTCAAGCCAGTCCACACGCTCGGTGTTCAGCCGCAACTTTGGTGAGCCAAGCACAGCGGCGGCTGGCACAATTTTAAGTCGCTCACGATTATGGACCCTGACAGCCAGATCAATAAGCTTCTGAGCGTCGGCAAGCGATAATTCGATATTGGAGTCTTTCTCGTTGTCACGGACACGGGCCTGCGGTTCTCGCATGGTGGATCGTGGCAGGAGTTGAT
Organism: Sphingomonadales bacterium; assembly: GCA_031371575.1. Classification (GTDB taxonomy): domain Bacteria; phylum Pseudomonadota; class Alphaproteobacteria; order Sphingomonadales; family Sphingomonadaceae; genus Sphingorhabdus_B. The sequence continues at coordinate 9,635 of JANMJX010000141.1, read as the reverse complement.
ATCGCCCTATCCTAACTATCATGCTCCTTCGAAGTACATGGCCGAAAACCGGCGTAGGCGCCCGCCTAATATCGAACTTGAAACGGCTCTGCCTGGCCAAATCTCTAAGATATGTCCACTCTAGCGAATTGCCCGTTCGCATAGTTAGAACTGGATGCAATCCTGAAATGGCTGACAATCCGTCCTCGCGTAAATGCGCATATCCCACAAATGCTTGAGCGAGAGTTGCGACGAAATCGCACGGTCGGGGAATATGATCCGAGAGCTTAGCAGCTAAAATAATCTTAGTTGCGTTGTCGACTACAACGCTGATTGTGGGCCGAATAACTTGCCCTTTTGAGCAGCACAAGAGATCGACTGTCGAATGGTCCACGAGAAGCTGCCCACCGAAAACAGAGTCAAAGCCCAGCGCGTCGTGCGACACATTGTTATCACCACGCAGCGCGCCGGGACTCGCCATGGCCGCTTTCAAGATGAGCCGACGAATAGTAGAAGCGGCCGGAGCCTTAATGCCCTTATCGTTGGCTCGTTGCTGAATTAAGGCTACAAGCTTCGCTTCGGATTTGGAGTTCTCACCGCCATTTTCTGCAATAGCCTTTTCGACTATCGATAATACTTCCGGATTGGTCCTAGAGGGCGAGCTTCGTTTGCGAGCGTGAGGTACAAGGCAGGATAGCGTAGATCGCTTACCCCAGTCACGCACGAGATTGTAAAATTGGGACTTTCCGATCTGTAACTTTTCCATCAGTGCCGTCGGTGCAGCGGAACCATCAACGTGCGCGCGAATCGCCCGCAACCGAGACAGTGCTGTTTCCCGCTGTTGTGTCTCCCATGCGATGAATTGCAGGCGCTCCTCGGCAGGCAAACTACCCGGCCACAAGCTCTCAAGTTCGGCAACCGTGCTGTCTTCAGCAATCTGCGACATCGAAAGCCTCCGTAGTCTTTCTCCAGTTTGAGGATAGGTCATGTGACTTAACCCAATTATTTGGGAGTGTCGCCAATTTTCTTAGGAATTGCCTCAAAAAATGCAGAGTTTCAGGCGCTGGGTAAACGTCGTGAGACAGTCAGTCCATCCTCAAAGTGCAATTTTAAACGCTCGAATTGGTAACTTTTTCTTAATACTTTCGTGACAAAACTGCGACATCGAAAGCCAAAAAGGAAGTAACCGTTATGAAAATCAAACCCCAACTCGGTGTTGTCCGTGGTCCGCTCGCGGTGCGACAAAAAATGACTTTTCTGCACCCGGACTATGGCCGCGGAACAATCGAGTCGCACCCATTGGGTCTGCCAGTGCGACACGTGATCACGCACGGTGGGAAACGCGCAGTCGGCTCTTTCCCCTGTTCAAAAATGGGGCGCACAATGCCATGGGAGTCATTCGGCGAACGGGCGCTCATCAATCGCCTGGCCTTTGCCCCTGAATGCGCAGGATATCTTGTGCAGCCTCATAGGCTGACATTTACGGACTCTCATCGACCAGTGTCATACGTCCCGGATGCTATTGCAGAAGAGCGGGGTGGAATAACTGTATATGAGGTCAAAAAAATCCACCCCAACATCTATGGCAACTATGCCTTGATGCGCCACTATTCGGTCGTTTCGTCAATCTACGCTCACTTGGGCTGGGGTTTCAGAATCGTCACCGAAGCCCAATTAACCCGCAATGCCGCTCGGCTGGTAAATCAGCGGATGCTGTCCCGCGCTAGGTTTACCGCCTTTGGGTTGGCCGAGGAAATCGCAGTCCATACCTTCCTACAAGAGAGCGGAGGGGTGTCCCCGCTTTGCAGCCTCACGACCTATCTGCACAATGCCCTTGGCATTTCAGACAACTTGGCACGGGAAACGGTTCTAGCGATGGTTGCCCGGCGCATCGTCGGCTTGGACCTGGAAAAGCCCATCACGCCGTTTTCTTTAATGCGCCTGATTATGCCCAAAGCCCCCTCAATGACCCTCCTCAACTTTTGGGAAAATACCAATGACTAAGCTCGCTTATACACGCAACGCCCACGCCGGAATTTTCGGCGTATCTCATGTCTTTCAGCAGGAACTCCCCGGGGAGCATTTAATGTTCGTAAATGCGAAAACCGGTGCCCCCTTTCTGTATATCGATCCGGACACCGGTGAAAGTCGGTTTCCCACCCACATCGATATCGAGAGGCTGCTCGCCGATGGCCAATTCAATCCGTTGTTCATGGCGCCGGCACAAAACCAACTAGCACGGGGCGCCATTGTCGATGTCGATATCGAGGAAATCGATAAGTTGGATGCCGAGGCCAAGCGACGTCAATGGTGGGTCCGGAAATATGATGCCGCGCCGTGTCGCCTCTCTGATGCAAAGCTTGAACGGTTTATCGCCGATAACAGCAGCGATGCCGTCGAACAGGGTTATGAAAAAATGCCGCACCCTTCAACATTACGGCGTTGGACTCGGTTCAGGGGCAACCTCGACAGTCGTCCGCTCAGTTCTATGATCAACATGTCCGGACGTGTGCCGCGTCGACGCGGGTTCGATGCACGGACGGAAAACAAGATTACTGAAGAACTGGATCTCTACTGGCACAAACTCGAAACTACTGTGAACGAGGTAATCGACAATGTTCAGAACTACGTGGATACCCACAACGAAGACGCGCCTGATTGGGATCAGCTGAAGAAGCCCAGTGACGAAACTATTCGTCAGCGCATACGTAAATCAGAGACGTCGGATCTCTTTCGGTTGAAATACGGCGACAAAGCTTTCCGGATCAAATATCGCACGCCTCAAGATCGAAGACTTTCTGCAACCCGCATCCTCGAGACGGCAATCGTCGATCATTCTATCGTCGATACAATGTTGGTCGTCAGTGCTAAAGACCGAACCCCTCTTGGGCGCCCGACGATTGGCCTAATGATCGACATTGCCGCGCGGGTTATCCTTTCGGACATTGTCACTTTCGCTCATCCGTCCACCCATACAGTTTCACAGCTTTTGAAACGAGCGGTTAGGCCAAAACCCCACTTGCGGGTACGTTTTCCTGATCTTCCGGATGGCGCAAGCATTTATGGACTGCCCGAAGCGATCGTTTATGATCGCGCTCTTGAATCGAATGGTGTTAGCCATCGGGATGCGCTGGCAGATCTTGGCATCGAAGTCATCTACGCTGGCGCTGCAGAACCCCAAGCAAAAGGGATTGTCGAACGGTTCTTTCGCACGCTCAATCAGCTGCTGTTTCATCGACTAAAGGGCAGCGTTCCTCTTCCTGCCTCGCTAATGCGTGAACTGGGATACGACCCAGCCAAAACTGCGGTGTTGACGCTGGAGGAATTGAATGAACTGATCGAAGAAGCAATCAATGTTTATCATTATCAGGTACATTCTGGTATCAATGCTCAGCCAATTCGGATTTGGACTGAACAGGCCGACAAATATGGCGTGCGAACGCTCCCTGATGCTTCAATACTCGACAAGATGGTCGGCGTGACCAAGCACCCTTGCACTCTCGACCGAGCGGGCATCCGAATATTTAGGTTGAAATATTGCTGCGAAAAAAATGTGCCTATTTTGCTCAATGACATGTGCGCGGAAACCAGAACTGCGCGGGGCAAGCGCAAAGGTTCCGCAAACGCTATCGTCAAGATCAAGTACAATCCTGATGATATCAGCGTCATCTATGTCTTTAATAGTAAAAACCGCAAATATTATGAACTGCGCTGCACCGACATGGAGTACGCCCGTGGCTTGGGTCTATCCCAGCATCAAGAGATCAGGAAGTTCGCTACCTCGATTAACAACGCGTTCAACACGCCCGAACAGAGGCGCGCCGCCCGGATGGCACTGCGTGCGAGCATCGAAGCGGCATGTCCGGAAATCGGACTGAAGGCCAAAAGAGCTCAAAAATTGTTGCGTGATGGATTTTCTTCAGTGGTCGACAACGAGCCAGCTGACATGGATTTTGATGTCGAAGTCCATAATGAACTTCCGCAAATGTCAGCATGCGAAGGACGCAACGATTTGGGAGTTCCGCAGCATAGCCCGCAACGCGGCAAGTCCGCACGCAAGCGCACATCGAAAACGAGAAAGCCTGCGTCTGGGAAAGCCGAAACGGCAGTTCCAGCCATACTACTCGCAATCACAGAAGATCTGCGCGCAACCGAAGAAGCCGGTTGGGCTTCACACTGAGAGGATTTCAAACATGAAAAGTATCTCAATTGCAACCAAGATCGCTCAGTTCGATCTCATCCACATCTCTAACCCTCGCGAAGACAAGATTCATGATGTCCTCGATGAAATGCGCGCAATCGGTCGGCTGACAGCTGGCCGACCACAAAAAGGAATGCGCTTCCTCGCTCCAAGCTACTCCGGAAAGTCTACCATTCTTCGGAGTTATGCAGAGGCGGCGAATGCCAACGTTAACAATGGTACACTGCCAGTGTTGTACATGGAACTAGCGTCAGCCACGACACCAAATCAGATGTTCGACCAGCTGCTATCGAAACTCGGCGATCGGGTACGTACAAAGAACGAAGCGGAACGCTTTCAGAGAGCCTGCAACATCTGCCGAGACCAACAAGTCGAGCTTTTTCTTTTCGATGAAGTCCAGCACTTAATCGCAAGGGAGACCACTACCGTGGCATGGAGGGTTACAGAAGCGATGAAGCGGTTGCTGAACGAAGGGGTAGCTCCAATTGCTTTTTGCGGCGATTTGAGTGCGACATCCTTGTTCGAAGCGAATGCCCAACTGCGCAATCGCCTGATGGTGCCTGTTGAGCTACCTCCGCTCGAGTACACGAATTTGTTCGATATGCGCTATGCGTCCGTATTCTTCGATCGGCTCGATAAAAAGATGGTCGCAATCGGTTTAGTTCAGGATCATGCGCATCTCGGTGCTGGTCAACTGCCTGCAGCGCTTTGCGCCGCCAGCCAAGGAGCGTTGGGTACTGCCTGCAACATTATTCGCGAAGCCTTACGTATAGCGCTGAAGCGAAGCGCTAGAAAAATAGATGCTGAGGATATAAGCTTAGCGATTGACCAATGGGCTATACCGATGGGCTTCGCTTCCAGCAATCCCCTGCAGTTCAGAAAAGCAGCCGCATGATAGCACCACTCCCTATGCGGTTTCGATCGATTAGGCCGGATGAGGCTATCCCAGGCTTTCTCATCGAAACCGCCAGCAAATACGCTGCACACCCGTCTGCCCTTCTGGAAATCGCAGAATGCTCAAAATCACTTACTCGCGTGTCATTCTTAGCCCCACCAGAGATCACCAGGCTGGCGGCGCTTACGGGACAAATTGCCGATCATTTTTCAGCAATTTCTTACCCGGGGTCAGGTACATCGATGCGGCAACCGATGATTGAATTCAATCAGACGTTGCTGCGTCGCGCCTTAATCGTTGCCAAAAAGCGGAGACTTGCACCCTCGGCGATGCGCGAGGGTAATTTCATTCGGCAATTGTCGCTTGTCGCTCCAATCACCTTTTGCTCTGAAAGCTGGACGATGCTTACTGACCGTTGTCTCAATGAAGATTGTGGCAGGCCATTGTCTTGGCAGAAACTAGAGCATGTGTCAGAATGCCAGGCATGTGGTTCTGATCAGCGGGACTATGACACGGTCGCGGTCCCACATGAATTGCGAAGCGACTTGAGCGATTGGTGTGGCCTGATCCACCCACTTGAGGTGCTCAGACTACCTGCGCAGTCTCTCATAACCGACCAGCTTTCAAGCTTAGGCGCCGGGGCAATCTTCGATTTTATTCTTGGACTAAGTCATGTGATAGAGCCAACTGCTCATCAACATCCTAGTCGCGCGCTCTCGGCGCTTTCGGAGGCAACAAAGGTCATTAGGAAATGGCCACATTCGATAATGTCATCGATCGACGCTGATTCAGCCATGTCGGCCCCCTCCCGGCAATCTTTGTCAACAAGGCTCAGAAGTTACGCTCAATCCGAATCTACGCTTCCCGAAATTAAAAAGCTCTTGATGTGTGACTTGGCAATCGCGCGAGGTTGTGGGCTCGGTGCGAAAGCTGAGATCGCGTATGCGCAGCGAAAAACACGTGCCATGGGCGTTCGCAAAGCCTCGTCGCTCATCGGCATCGCACCATCCTATGTGAGCAAATTACGTCGCGCGAATGTTCTTGAAGCTCGTAGCATTGCCAGCGGCCAAGTGCGCTTAGAGTTGGTAAGCGAGCGCTCCTGCTACAAGGCTCGCGCTGACTTAGAAGACAAGATCCCGTTCTCTGAGTTCTCAAATGCAAGTGGCTTTTCTGTCCACGCAATCCACCAGTTAGTGGCAGCAGGGCATCTGGAACAACGGCTCTCCCCGGCAATTGGTGCTCTCTATTCCCAGCCGATGCTTCGGAAATCCAATGCAGAGGATTTCCTGCAACGCCTGTCGCAATATGTTTGTCCTATGGGAAGCGACGACAGTGACTGGATACCTTTATGGAAAGCGATGAGCGCCGTCGGCGGGCGGCCAAAGCCTTATGGCACATTCTTCAACTGGATCTTTGAAGAAAAAGGTTCAATTCGTGCCCCTGCAACAAAAAGCGGATCGTTGGATTTGCGCCAGTTGTACGTGAGTCCGATGATTATTTACCGCTTGAACACGTACGCTAGTGCATTTGGGGACATCGGGCAAAACCGAGTTGCCTGCTTTAATGAAGCCGCGGAAATCCTGAACACAAGTGTCACCGAAATTCGCGCTTTGCTACGGTCAGGAATTCTTACACTGGATCCCAAAGGCAAAGGCGATACATTGCTGATGACCAGCATAATCAAACTCGCGAAGTGCTCCATAAGCCATACCGAGATCGATGCTCGTCTGGGCTACTATGTACGCAGCGCGAAGCGTTGGTTAAGGCGGCACCGGATAAGCGATGTCGTTCCAGGATTTGCGAACCGCCTCGACGTCTCGCGCGAACTAAAGTCGGGCCTGTCATATCCCAAGCACCGCCGTCTCCTGCTAAACCTGAGTGTTAATGATGTCGAACTAGGCGCAGCCGATGTTTCAGATCGGGAATGGGAGCTCGCTCGATGCTGGATACCTCGCCAGCGCAAAAGCCGGCACGATCTATGTGACAGATCAGTATTGAACGGTGCAATATGGGTTAGCGTAACAGGCCGGACTTGGCGAGAATTGCCGCCGCGCTATGGAAATGCGGATACCTGTTATGCACGATTTCACTATTGGGAGCGCCGTGGCGATCTTGATTATATTTATCGAGCGCTGGCCCGAGAACATAAAAGAGGCCAAAAACTGCTCGTAAACTAACTATTCGCTTTAACGGAGGCTCGCGAATTGGTGGTATAGGAACTTAGTCAGAAAGTCCTACCAGTCTCCATTTTAGACCAAAAGGCATTTTGCCGCCGTTCGTTCATCAGTCGAAAAACGGCCGCTAAGTGGACAATCGGGGCAGTCTTCTGTGGACAGTCATTGAGCTTTTGAGGCGTCTGGCCACCATATTTTTCTGCATTTTACACGAGGCGGAACTCGATATGATTTACAAAGTGTTGGGCGCTGTAGCGGTGTTGTGCGAAATTCTAGCCTCAAAACAGTGTATCGGGCGGCAGGGGACGCAGCCCAATTAGCATTCGCTCATAATATACAAATGTTATCTACGAATCGTCACTGCATTAGTAGGACCGAAATAGGTCAAGCAACCAATTGCTACTGAGCTAACACGGTTTTAATAAGCCAAGCCAAATTGGGACCGTTCGCCGATTGCTGGCACGTCGACGCGATCTTTGTAAGTCAGATTATTCACAATCTCGACGAAAGGCTCGACGGCAAGGTCATTTGCCATTTTCATCTTAGCATGGTTCTAAAGCCAAATGGCATCAATCCAACTTCGAATCTAAACATCTGTAAAATAACAGTTATTTTACAGATAAATAGTTGAGGCACCGATAACGGGACTATACGAATAATTGAAGCATCGTTAGCTGGGTTAGAGTATAGTAGAATAACATCGCCTCTCAAGGTTTTCAGCCGTTTTATTGAGGCACTGTTAAGTTGCGGTATCAATAGTGATTTACAACTTATCAAAAATCGTCTTCAAGGCTACTTCGTTCATCGTACAGCAAGCTTCGGGAAGGCACGCTAATCGTATGCGGGGAAGTTTCGTCACGTTAAGCGTTGGATTTGTTGTGTTTGGTGCATTTGCTATGCCCGACGCGGCTTTTGCGCGCGAAGTTGATCAAGCTGAGGCAGCGAATTGCGTTGACCCTAAACACCGCCACATATTGGTCCGGCCAATGACCGAATCATTGCCGATCCGACGTTCCGAAAAGCAACGGGTGCGCCGAGTCCTGATGTAAATTGATGTCAGTCTGCCTCGCGCAGCAATTCTGCCATTTTGGCCTCATTCCATTCGACCCCGCCCGCAATGCGCCAAACTTCTTGGCCATCCTTGTCATATAAGATGGTCGTGGGAAGCGCTATGGCGTTGCCAAAGGCGGCCAGAATCGCGTTATCTGCGTCGGTATAGGGCTCAAGGTTTTTGACGCCCGTCTCATTGAAAAAGGCAAGCACTGGCGCGCGCCCTTCCAGGTCCTGCGACACCACAATGACGTTCATCCGCGCCTTTTCCGCTTTCGCCAGCGCGTCCAATGTGGGCATTTCTGCCTTGCATGGCGCACACCATGTTGCCCAGACGTTGAGCAGCAGCGGCTTGCCTGCAAAATCCGCCAGGGTTACATCCTGACCGTCGGCGTCCGCAAACGGCGCGGTTGGGGCCTTTTGCCCGGCATATTTGTAGCTTAGGGTTGCCCGCGTGCCATTGGTGCCCTCAAGGCTAATTTCCGATTTGTTGCCGGCACCAGCCATGGCCGTCGATGCGGGTTGCGCTTGCCCCTCGGTCTGGGTTTCTTTATCGCATCCAGCGAGCACCAGAAGGATCAGGGTCATCAATAAGCGCATGTCGAATTCCAATAGCATGTGGGGCGGCCGGTTCGGCGACGGCCCCGGCGATATCATGCGCGAGATAAATGCCTCAATCCCATTCGACAAGCGTCTTTGGCAGGAAGATATTGCAGGCAGCAAAGCCCATGCCGACATGTTGGCAGCAAAGGGCATCATTACAGCAAGTGACAATGTCGCGATCCAGGATGGGCTGGACACCATTCATGCAGAATATGCCGCGCACGGCGTGCCTGAAGATCTTGTGCTGGAAGACATTCACATGGTCACTGAAACGCGATTGCGTGCGCTGATTGGCGACCCCGCCGCGCGCCTGCACACGGCGCGTTCGCGCAATGATCAGGTCGCGACAGATTTTCGGCTTTGGGTGCGTAACGCCAGTGTCCAAATCGACGCCGGGTTGAAGGCGTATCAATCCGCAATATTGGAGCGTGCCGAAGAACATGCCGACAGTATTATGCCAGGATTTACCCATTTGCAGGTGGCGCAGCCCGTAACGCTTGGCCACCATTTGATGGCATATTATGAAATGGCCAAACGTGACCGGAGCCGCTTTGTCGATTGTCGGGCACGGCTGAACCAGTCGCCCCTGGGGGCTGCTGCACTGGCGGGGACATCATTTCCGGTCGATCGTACCGCCACGGCCGCTGCACTTGGGTTTGACGGGCCGATGGCCAACAGTCTGGATGCCGTCTCTGACCGCGACTTCGCGCTCGAATTCCTGACGGCAGCAGCG
>JANMJX010000115.1:0-24742 GCA_031371575.1 Sphingomonadales bacterium | reverse complement strand
CGCACGCGAATCCGTAACAAGGATATCGTCGCCGCCGGCAAAGGCCAGGATTGGCGGCAATCCGTCCCAGTTGCCGTGGATCGGACTGCATCTCGGGTCTGTAAGCGGCAAGCTGCCAGCATATAATGTGCCACCTTCTGCGATGCCGCTGATGGTCAGGATTCCGTCGCGCGGTTCGGTTTTCAACTGGTCGGGATGCGCCGGGTCTAGGTTTAGCCACGGACAGATGAGCAGAAGGCTAGCAGGCAAGGGCTGTGCGGAATCGCGCGCCATTTGCGCCAGTGCAGCGGTCAGTCCGCCACCTGCTGAGTCACCGCCCATGACGAACGGCGCAGAGCCAATCTCGGCGTGGTAGGTTGCGTAATAGTCCATCGCCCAGGCGGTGATATGGTCAGCGCTGTGTTCAGGGGCGAGTGGATAAAGTGGCGCGCTGATCGCCCAGCCATATGCGGACGCCATGTGCGACAGAAATTTCCAGTGGATTGGGGTCGCCGGATACACATAGCCACCACCATGCCAGAAGAGCACATGCGCGGTGGGCGTTCGGTCGTTCGGACGGATACGCCATACGGGCCGCCCCTGAAATTCGCTGTGCTGTATTTCAAGCCCCGCCTTGGCAGGGGGCGCGGGCAAAGGGGCAGCCCGAACTTTCGCTATGTTCTTCTGAAATTGCGGACCGCCGGTAAACATCCGGCGATAATAGCCGGTGGTCCGCAGAACAAATCCGGCAACGCTGGCGGCAAAACTAGGCATTGATATATTCTCCCCTAACTGGGCGCTATATCAACGCGTTTAACCAATCAAGCTGTTCGCTTCCCGGCAAGAACAAACCCTGCCGGGAAGCGCGCGCATTACTTGGACGCCGCAATCCAATCGTCGATTTTTTTCTCCAACACGGTGAGCGGCAAGGCACCCGTGTTCAGAACCTGATTGTGAAATTCACGCACGTCGAATTTCTTGCCCAATTCCTTTTTGGCCTTGTCCTTCAGGCGCAATATGGTGAGCGCACCGATTTTATAAGCCAGTGCCTGTGACGGAATGGCAATGTAGCGCTCGACCTCAGCGGTGGCGTCGGTCTTCCCCATATCGCTGTTGGCGAGCATATATGTAATCGCCTCCTCGCGCGTCCAACCCTTGCTGTGAATACCGGTGTCGACGACAAGCCGCATCGCGCGCAGCATTTCGTCCGACAGCGTGCCAAAGCGCTGATAGGGATCCTTGAACAGTCCCATGTCATAGCCAAGCGTCTCGGCATAGAGCGCCCAGCCTTCGACATAGGCTGTGTTTCCACCGAAACGCATGAACGCAGGGAGCTTTTCATTTTCCTGCGCAATGCTGATCTGGAAATGGTGCCCAGGCGCGCCCTCATGCAGATAAAGCGTCGTCATGCCCGGCGAGGTGCGGCTCGGAAGGTCATAAGCGTTGAAGTAAAATGTGCCTGGCCGTGATCCGTCTGGCGTGCCTTGCTGATAGCTTCCGCCAGCTTCATATTTTTCGCGGAACTCTTCATAGGGCTTAATCTCGAGCGGCGCTTTGGGCAGATATTTGAACTGCGTACCAATCGTCGCATCAACTTTTTTGCCAATGTCGTAAAAGCCCTGAGTCAGCGCGGCACGGCTGGTCGGCTTGAATTTGGGGTCGTTACGCAGATATTCGAAAAACTCGGGCAATGTGCCTTTGAACCCGACTTCCTTCTTGATCGCTTCCATGCCCGACTTGATCCGTGCAACTTCTGACAGTCCAAGATTATGGATGTCATTGGCCTTCAACGGCAACGTCGTGGTTTGTTCGATCAGATATTGATAAAGCGCCTCGCCGCCCTTCATGGACGACAGGCCCACCTGTTCACGCGCCAAAGGCAGATAGCTGTCACGGAGAAAATCGCGCAGGCGCGCATTGACGGGGTAAAGCCCATTTTCGATGATATCGCGATATTCCGCTGTCAGACGCGCTTTGTCCGCATCGCTGAATCCTTCAGGAAATTTCAACACGGGACCGTAATAAGGCGACTCTTCGGTCTTCTGCGCCAGCTGCGTGTTCAACTGGTCCACAACATTCGAGATGGTCATCTTTGTTTCGAAAACGCCTGACGCCATGCCCTGGCGGAACCGGTCGATCGACCGGTCCATCAGGATGATGAACTCCTTATGCCGCTTGAGGTTGTTGTCATAGTCCTCGACCGTCTTGAACGGTGCGGCGCCCTGGCCACTGGCAAAGGTTGGATAGAAAGTATGGTAGCCGAAAAAGTGGTTCAACGGGCGGACGACCGTCAGGGGCAAAATCTCTTTGGAATAGCCCTTGATCGCATCGGTCTGCACCTGCTTGAAAACGTCAAATGCGATTTTGTCGGTCGCATTGAGCTTGTCACGGTCGATGGACTTCAGGCTCTCCAAATTTGCTTCGGCGGCACTACGCTCATTATCAAAATAAGCATCCGAGATCATGTCGCCCAGATGGTCGGCATAACGCATGTCGCCGCGGAACAGTGCGTTCAGCGGGTTGCGCTTGAGGCTGGCTTCGTCGTCGGCCGCAAATATGGCGGCCAGTCGCGCGCTTTCGCTTTGGGCGGCGTCCGCTTGCGGGGCGGTCTGGGCGTGCGTTGCGACTGTACCGAAGGGCGAAAGCAAGGCAGCGCTTGCGAGCAAAAACAAACGTGGGCTTTTCATTATCTGGTCTCTCCGAATAATCCGGCGCATCGATGTGATGCGCGGCGTCATTGGCGCCCGCTGTCTTCCGGGCACAGGTAAGGCACAAGATGATTTCGACAGACGACAACCAACAGGACGCAGACGATGCCCGCTGCCATTTATGCCGGCTTTTGCGTGTTGATCTCCAGCCAGTCATTCTGGCGATACCATTTGGTGATGATATGCTTTACCCCACGAATAACCGGAGTGCCCGTGTGCAATGTCTTGTAGTTAAGCGTGCCATCAGGCTTCACGTTATTCCATATCAGCATCATGCCGGCCTGCGGACGGATGCCCAGACCCAAATGGGGAAATTCGGTCGCGCCGCCTTCTTCAGGTTCGTTTAGGAAAATCATTGCGGTCCAGCTGCGTTGTCCGCCTGACGGTCCCTCGTGCAGCCAATAGCTTTGCGTCGGGTGGAAGAAATCATGGTGCGATTTAAATTCCTGCCCGACCTGATACCTTTGTCCCTGCATGGTTTCGGCATTATTGTTGTCGATACCCAACACGTCGCTCATTCGCGCTTCCACTTTGGCGATGAACGCGTCCCATCGGTTGAGATGGCAGCTGTAGCTGGTACGGAAGCCCTCTTGTTCAGTGCCCTTATACAAGGTTGACGGCACGGCATCAGCATCGATCTTGGCGATCAAAGTTTTGCAATCGGCCGCACCAAGAAACCCTTGGTACAGATAAAGCTGGGCCTCGGGATGCTCGACCTGCTGGACGAGCGGATTGGCATTCAAGCGCTTTGTCACATGCGCGCCAATCCGCGCGAGCTTGGCCGGATCGTTATTGGGATCAAACTCCCGTGTCGAGGTATCTGCTTGCATCAAAGTCACCGAATCAGGGAACGATGTTCCCTCTTACCATGACCCATTCCGCTTTTTCGAGTGTGCGGATGTTGGTCAGCGGATTTTCGGCTACGGCAACCATATCGGCTGAATAGCCAACCGCGATCCGTCCAATTTCGTTTTCCATCCCGAGCGTTTTTGCCGCAATTGTTGTCGCGCTTGCCAGTGCCTCTGTGGGGGTCATGCCAGCTTTCACGAGGAGAGCGAATTCGCCCGCATTGCTGCCATGTTCAAACACACCGGCATCGGTTCCAAAAGCGACGGTGACGCCCATGGCTTTTGCAAGTTTGACCTGTCGGCCAGCTGCTTCCAGCGCCTGCTTCGCCTTTACTTCTACGGTTGGCGTATAAATGCCCTTGCCAAGGCGCGCCCGCACGCCCTCCAGCGCCATGAGCGTTGGCACCAGAACCGTGCCTTTGGCTTTCATGACTTTCAGTGCGGCCTCATCGGCGAAGGTCCCGTGCTCGATGGAATCAATGCCCGCTGCGGATGCCGCTTCGATACCGCGTGCACCATGGGCATGCGCCATGACCTTAAGGCCTAGCGAGTGGGCAGTGTTGGCAATGGAGACCATTTCTTCATTGGTGAAATGGGCCTCAAGACCTCTGCCCTGCTGGGACAAAACGCCGCCGGTGGCCGTGATCTTGATAACGTCCGAACCAGATTTGGAAGATTGCCGCACTTTTTCGGCGCATTGAACCGGGCCAGTGCAGGTAAAACCGGTATCGAGCGCGGCGAGCACATCGGTGCGAAATCCGCTGACATCGCCATGTCCGCCGACAATCGACAAGGCCGGGCCAGCCGCGATGATGCGTGGTCCGATGATTCGTCCTTCGGCGGTACCGCGGCGCAGGACGAAGGCGGTGTTGCGTGCCGAGCCGGCCTCACGCACTGTCGTAAAGCCAGCTTTGACCGTCAAAGCCGCATTTTTGACGCCCATCACCACGCCCCATTCGTCGGGATTGACGGCCTCGTCACGGAAATCGTCGCCAGGGTCGCCGGTGAGATGGACGTGCAGATCGATCAGTCCCGGGACAAGGGTCTTAGTCGACAGATCAATAACCGAATCCGCCTGAAATGGATTATTGCTGCCTTTTGCGATTTCCTTGATACGCCCGTTCTCGACAAGGATGACGGCTGGCCCCGTCGGCCCAGTGGCCGCATCAGGGACGAGATTGCCAACGATGATTGCCTGGGTTGCAGCGATTGCGGGCGCGGATGCCAACAAAGCAGCGCCAGCAAGTAAAAGATAACGGACCATCAAAAAGCTCTCCCATGTTTATGCATAGAAGAGTGGTCAGCTTACGCCAATGTTACAAGCAAAAAAGCCCGGACAAGCGCTGCCCGGGCTTTTTGAATTTGCTGGCTTACCAGAAGAAGTCGCGAATGACGTCGACGACGCGGCCATTGCGCAGATCGATCAAAAGCACATCATCATAATAACGCACCCAACGATAAGGACCATAAGCCGCTGGCAAGCGATATTGCCAAGGGTCATTTATCCAGTAGCGCGAACCGTAATAAGCCGACCCAATCGAGAAGCCGATGGATAACCGGCTGTAATTGCGGTCGCGATAGGGCGAATAATAGCGGCCAGGACGGTAATAATTGCGGTTGCGTTCCCGGTGGCCACGCCAGTCATAGCGATTGTCATTCCGCCAGTTGTTCGTCCAGCGGCCAGGCTGCTGACGATCGACGCGGTTATCATTATTCCGATCTACGCGGCGGTCCAGGTCGCCATTCCGGTCCCGGTCATAACGGCGGTCAATGCGTTCATCGTCATTGCGGTCCAGGCGGCGGTCGAGCCTGCCGTCACCATTCCGGTCAAAGTTCCGGTCAAGATTGCCATCCCGGTTCTGGTCCCAGCGGCGGTCAAGATTGCCGTCGCGGTTCCGGTCATAATAGCGACCGTTCAGGGTGGCCTCGCGTTGCTGTGTGCCCACGCCGTCCATACGCGCGCCGTTGCGTTGCTGGTTATTACGTATAACTTCACGTTGCCGTTCCGCTTGTATATCATCGGTGCGCGCGCCATCGCGTTGGCGATCAGGACGCATTTCTTCGCGTGGGCGGTATTCGCGTACGGGTGCCTGCCGAGGCGCTTCTGCCTGAACTTGTTGAGTGCCTTCGATCCGGTCTTGTTGGCGTTCGGCCCTGCGTTCCGCACGCTGTTCTGGCGTTCGACGTGGTCGGTCCGCCTGATCGTCAGTCCGTGGGTCTTCCTGTTGAAACCCTGCATTATACGAAAATGTTGACGCTGCGCTTCCCGTTTGTGGCGCAATTTCGGCTGCATAACCTGCTACAGGCGAAAGCGAAGTCGCGGCCACCAATGTCATTAGGATAAATTTTTTCATGGCATGTTCCCATGGCAGAGGCACCATGCTTCTGCGTTGAGCCCCGTCTGCACCACGTCTTCTGAAGCGAAGCTGAACTACTTATACATGTTCATGAAAGAAAGCATTTCGATGAACGAGAGCGTTCAAGTGATCTTGTTGAACGGAATGTCCATCACCGGGAACTGTTCCCATCCGGTGAAGTCAAAATGCCACCATTCATTTGACAGGCCCACAAAGCCCTCGGCTTCCAAGTAACGCGCCAAGCGGGCTCGGTTGGCCATCGCAGTCTCCGAAGCCCCCATATAGTCGCGGTGTGCTTTTTCCGAGAAATCGTCAAACCCGCTTGGCATCTCCACAAGTTGCCCGCTGCGCAAATCGTGCAGGCTGAGATCGAAGGCGCACCCGCGATTGTGCTTCGATCCGCGTTTGGGGTTGGCCACATATTCCTTCTTGGGACCAACCGGGGTTGCATCCCACAATTTTTTCGTGATGCGCCAGGGGCGATAAGCATCGAATATCGTCAGACCAAAGCCGTCGGCTTGCGCCATTTTGCTCGCGCGAGAGACGGCCTGCGCTGCGGGATTGGCAAGGAAAGCGCGTGCTTCGTCATACAGGACGCGGCCAGTAAAATTGTTCGTGGTCGCATAGCGCATGTCGAGCTTGATATTGGGGTCGAGCCTGACGAGCTCGACCAAGCGCTTTGGATCGTCTGCCTTAAATGCTGGTGCGCCTGCTCGTACAAACGGCACATCGCTGTCGGGGCCAGCGGCGGCGCAGCCCACCAGCGGCAATGCCGCGAGCCCGAACGCCACTTGGCGGCGTGAGAAAATTAGCCTTCGTCCTTCGCCAACCATTCTTCAAGCCATTTGATGGTGTAGTTGCCATTCTGGAAATCGGGTTGCTCCAGCAGCCGCTGGTGTAAGGGTATGGTGGTCTTCATCCCTTCAATGACGAATTCACCAAGTGCGCGGCGAAGGCGCATCAGGCAACCCTCGCGGGTTTGTCCATAGACGATCAGCTTGGCAATCATGCTGTCATAATATGGCGGGACCTTATAGCCATGATACAGGCCGCTATCGACACGGACATACAGGCCGCCGGGCGGGTGGTACCAGGTCACGGTTCCAGGCGAGGGCATGAAGGTGCGCGGGTCTTCGGCGTTGATCCGGCATTCAACGGCGTGCCCAGTAAAGGTCACGTCTTCCTGTTTGAACGAAAGCGGCTTGCCTTCGGCCACGCGGATCTGTTCGCGCACGAGGTCAATTCCGGTGATCATTTCGGTGACTGGATGTTCGACCTGAAGCCTTGTGTTCATTTCGATGAAATAGAATTCGCCATTTTCCCAGAGAAACTCGATGGTGCCTGCACCGCGATATCCCATATCGGCCATCGCCTTGGCGCAGATCGTTCCCATGCGGTCGCGCTCGGCGGTGGCTAGAACAGGCGAAGGCGCCTCTTCCAGAACTTTCTGGTGCCGGCGTTGCAACGAACAATCGCGCTCGCCCAAATGCACGGCATTGCCGTTACCATCGCCAAAAATCTGGAATTCGATATGGCGCGGGTTGCAGAGATATTTTTCAAGATAGACCGTCGCGTCGCCAAAGGCAGCTTTGGCTTCGGACCCGGCCTGCTGCATTTGGGTCTCAAGCTCTTCTTCGCTGTTCACGACCTTCATGCCGCGCCCGCCGCCGCCCGAGGCAGCCTTGATGATGACAGGATAGCCAATCTCGCGCGCAATGGCCTTGGCTTCGTCCACATCTTCGATTGCGCCGTCGGAGCCGGGCACCAATGGCAGGCCCAATGCGCCTGCGGACCGCTTCGCCTCGACCTTGTCGCCCATCGTCCGGATATGCTCGGGCTTTGGACCAATCCATTTGATGTCATGGCTTTCAACGATTTCTGCAAACTGCGCATTTTCCGACAGAAAGCCGTATCCCGGGTGAATCGCATCGGCATGGCTGATTTCGGCCGCTGAGATAATCGCCGGGATGTTGAGATAGCTGTCAGTTGCAGATGGCGGTCCAATGCAGATGGCCTCATCTGCGAGCCGGACATGCATGGCATCGGAATCCGCCGTCGAATGGACAGCCACCGTCTTGATCCCCATTTCATGCGCAGCGCGGTGGATGCGAAGCGCTATCTCGCCGCGGTTAGCGATAAGGATTTTCTCGATGGCCATGTTTATGCGATCACCAGCAATGGCTGGTCAAATTCAACTGGCTGGCCGCTTTCCACATAGATTTCGGTGACAGTGCCTGAGGTCGCCGCGACGATGGGGTTCATGACCTTCATCGCTTCGATGATCAGGACGGTGTCGCCCGCCTTCACTTGCTGGCCAACGGAGACGAAGGGCGCAGCATCGGGTTCAGGTGTCAGATAGGCAGTGCCGACCATCGGTGATTTCATGGCATTGGCCGAAATGGCTGGGCCGCTCGCCGCGGCTGGTGCCGCGGGGGCTGCCACAGGTGCGGGTGCAGCCGCAACAGACATAGGGGCCGCGACAGCTGTCATGGTGCGCGATACGCGGATTTTGCGTTCGCCATCTTCGACTTCGATTTCGCTGAGGCCAGTGTCGTTCAGCATGGCCGCAAGTTCGCGGACCAGATCCGTATCAACCTGCATACCGCCGCCATTTCCCGTTTTTGCCGCCATTTAAAACTCCTTGGGCCCCTGAATTGCTGTAAAGCGCCTCATGTCAAAGTTGTAGCGCTGCGTCCAGCGCCAGTTCGTACGACTTCCCGCCATGTCCTGCAAACACTGCGTGCGCAGCCATGCCGACATAACTCAAATGCCGAAAATCTTCTCGTTTGTGGGGGTCGGACAAATGCACCTCGAACACCGGCACATGTATCGCCTTGATCGCGTCCAATATGGCAATCGAGCTGTGCGTGTAGCCTGCAGCGTTTAGCAGCACGGCCTTGGCGCCCTCGGCCTGTGCCTCGTGTAACCAGTCGATCAGATGCCCTTCATGATTGGATTGCCGGAAATCAATCACCGCGCCTGCCGCACGTGCGCGGTCATCGAGCCGGCCAGCGATATCATCAAGCGTGTCCGTGCCGTAAATTTCGGGCTCCCTTGTCCCGAGCAAATTCAGATTTGGTCCGTTCAGAACAAAGATTGTCGGCCGTTCAGCCAAATGTCGTCCCCCAATATTATCAAAGCAGCGGTTGCGCACTGCATTTGTCAGGCACTATATGCCCGTCGACAAAAATTGCGAGATGAAATGACTTCTTCCCTTTCCCCCGAATCTATCTCCCTTACGCTCAACGGTGATCTGCGCCGTTTCCGGGCCGGCGCCACCATCGCCGATCTTGTGCGCGATATTGGTCTTGATCCGGCAAAGGTTGCGGTTGAACGCAATCTCGAAATCGTCACGCGCTCGACGCTGAACGATGTGATCCTCGCCGATGGCGACAGGCTAGAGATTGTCCATTTCGTGGGCGGCGGGCAAGAGACTGTCGATGATGACAGCTGGTCAGTGGCAGGGCGCCATTTTCGTTCGCGGCTGATTGTCGGGACGGGAAAATATAAGGATTTCGAACAGAATGCCGCAGCGCTGGTGGCGTCAGGCGCGGAAATCATCACGGTCGCGGTGCGTCGCGTGAACGTGTCGGACCCAAAGGCGCCGATGCTGACCGATTTCATTGATCCAAAGAAATATACCTATCTTCCCAATACCGCTGGCTGCTTTACTGCCGACGATGCCATCCGGACCTTGCGACTGGCGCGCGAGGCTGGCGGCTGGGACCTTGTAAAACTCGAAGTGCTCGGTGAAGCGAAAACGCTCTACCCCGACATGCGCGAGACGCTGAAGGCAACTGAGGTTCTGGCGAAAGAGGGCTTTTTACCGATGGTCTATTGCGTGGATGATCCGATCGCTGCCAAACAGCTCGAGGATGCAGGCGCAGTTGCAGTGATGCCGCTTGGCGCCCCTATTGGTTCTGGGCTTGGTATTCAAAACCGCGTGACCATTCGCCTGATTGTCGAAGGTGCCAAGGTGCCGGTTCTGGTGGACGCGGGCGTTGGCACTGCCTCCGACGCTGCTGTGGCAATGGAACTGGGCTGCGACGGAGTGTTGATGAATACGGCAATTGCCGAGGCGAAAAATCCGATCGCCATGGCAACCGCCATGAAGCTGGCGGTACAGTCGGGCCGGATCGCCTATCTGTCTGGCCGCATGGGGCGCCGGTTGTATGCTGACCCCTCCAGTCCGCTCGCTGGTCTTATTTAAACAACCGCTTGCCACAGACGAAACGGCGAAAATGGTCGTTCGTCGACGCAGTTGATATGTTCGCCGCGACGCTGGTCGATAAATCGATTGTCTTTGCGCTTAATCGAAACTGTCATGCGCAGGCAACACAGCTGGGCTAATTACTGTCTCGCAGGCCGGGCTTTCTTCATGCTCCCCAGCTTCGGATGTTGGTCCGCCTGCAACCCTCTCCCCCCTTGTCTGACTGCCCAACGCAGCAGCCAATTGAAAGGTATTATTATGACAAGCTCAAAGCTTATAATGTTGTCGTTAACTGTTGCTTCGACGCTTATTGCTGCAGCCCCGGCAACAGCAGGCTGGAAATCGAAAGACGTACGCTTTGCTGATCTCGATCTGTCAACCGACGCCGGACGTGATCGTCTTCAGATGCGCATCAAGCAAGCGGTGAAACAAGTCTGCGGCGCACCACGGGCCTTCACTCTGAGCGAACGTGCGGATCAACGCTTGTGTGAAAAGGACTCGCTTCTTCGGGCTGCACCGGAAGGCGAACGGATTATTGCTGCTTATATGGAAAAGCGCCGCCTTGCACTTGGCGGCGCATCCGACGTCGGCACGAACTGAAAATATAAGAAAGCTACCTATACTCCGGCCAACTGTGCCGGAGTATTTTATTTGCCGGCAAGCCGTTTGACATCGGCGAGATATTTTCGCCCGATCCGCATTGACAGATCCTCGCCCAGCAAAGCATGCCAGACGCCGCCGCCTTCATGGCGCAATCCGGTAATGAGATCCCGGCGTACAATATGGCTCCGGTGAATCCGTTGAAATTGCTCCGGGTCCAACCGTTGCTCCAGCGTCGAAATCGTCTGGTGTAATAAATAGCTTCGCCCAGCCGTGTGCAGCCGCATATAATCGCGCTCGGCCTCGATACGTTCAATGTCCATCACAGCAATGCGGATAAGCTCGGCGCGATGGGACACCCAGAACTCACTCGCATATCTGCTATCGGATTTTGAGGCAGCCGCTTGCGGTTGCCCACCTGCATCCTGTGTTCCGCAGGCCCGCGCGATGGCACGGCCAAGCCGGTCGCTCGAGACGGGTTTCAGGACATAGTCAACGACGTCGAGGTCAAACGCCTCGACAGCAAAATTGTCATAAGCGGTGATCAGGATGATTGCCGGCTTCTTGCTCATCAGTCCCAATGCTCGTGCCGCGTTGATGCCATCCATTTTAGGCATGCCGATATCGAGAAAAATAAGATCAGGCGTCAGTTGCTGGGCGATCCGCAAAGCTTCAACGCCGTCATTGGCAGTGCCGACAATTTCGATAGCGGGATGATCGGCGCTTAATGTCTCAAGCCGCTCGATAGCCAAAGGTTCATCATCGACGATCAAGGTGCGAAGCCGCTTCATGCTGCCACCCGGTGACTTAAGGGCAGCGTAAGCATGGCGATAAAACCTCCTCCGTGAACGGTGTGCGTGTCAAGCCGTGCAGCTGACCGATAGCGCGCCTCCAGCCGGTCACGGACATTATTCAGGCCAATTCCATTACCTCCGACATGATCGGCATCGATAATTTCGCCGTCATCGGTGACGCTGAGCACCAGAACATCGCCCTCGCGTTTCGCATTGATGGTGATTTGCACTGGCCGCGTGGTGCGTGACACGCCGTATTTGATGGCGTTTTCGACCAGCGGTTGCAAGATCAATGCGGGCACGTGCTGGCCCATCAATGCGTCGGGAATGTTGATCGTCACCCGAAGCCGCTTGGGATAGCGCACGCTTTCAATTTCCAGATACAGCCGCTGCAGTTCGACCTCTTCTTCAAGCGTGACATCCTCCAACGGGTCGGACGACAGGCTTGTGCGGTAGAAATTGGACAGATTCTGGATCATCGCCTCTGCCTCGCGGGGTTTTCCTGTGAGGACAAGGCTCGACAGTGAATTGAGCGTGTTGAACAGGAAATGCGGATTGACCTGGTAACGCAGCGACCGCAGCTCGGCGTCCTGCGCAGCCTGGGCAAATCGGGATGTCTTGCGTTCAGCCTCGCGCACCTCGCGGGCATAGCCAATTGCGACGTACAGCGAGCTCCATGCGATCAGGAAGAAATAATGCGTGACAGAAATGTCGGCAATTTCCTGCCAGAAAGACAGGCCAAGCTGCGCCTTCAAATCCTCAATCGTCCTGCCAACGCTTGGATCTTTGAAAAGGCTGACCGGATCGTAAAGGTTGAAGATATAGAAATTGGCGGAGGCAAGAATCATGGCACATGGGATTGCGCCAATGAATGCCACGCTGACGCGAAAACCCAAAGACCTGCGGTCGCCAATGCGGAGCCCTGCGTAGAGGATCCAGGTGACTACAACGCCAACCAGCGCAACCATCAGCCGACGTTCGAACAAAATAGCCTGCGCCGGAAAATCCAGCAATGCCGCACGCAAGGATAGGATCAGCGCATAAAATGCCCAGAACCCAATGATGGTCAGGAGCGCCATCTGGTGTCCGATAAGTGCATTGCGGGCCGGAGATTTATCCATGGCTTGCTATAGCCGATTTTCCATCGGTTGCACCATGTGCATCGTTTCTCGTCGAACGCGTGACCAAGTTGGTCGAATGTTTATCTGCTGTATTAGCCGTTAATCCTTCGCTAACCATATTGGGACGATGATGGTCGCAAGGAAATTGGGGGTATTTGGTATGACGAAACCAGTGCGTGAAGGTCCCGGCCTTTTGACTTTGGCCGAAATCAAAGAATTTGCAGGCTTCAGTGCTGCGACCCAGCGCTATATCCGCCGATCGCTCGATGTTGCCTTCGAAGATGTCGATGCCATTGCCATTTGGTCGCGCAACGCGGTCGAGCTTTCGTCGATTGAAGCGCAACAGACATTTTATGCCCGGCTGCCGGACATTAGGGCATGTATTCCAGATTCCAGCGTGCTTAAGGATGCAGAACCCTTTTTGGCGCAATTGGTCACCGTATCGGCCTTCGATCTGGGTCAGGGGCGCATCGATTGTTTCGCGGCGTACCGGTTCCTGTACGAGCGCCTGATTGGTGCCGACGCGCGGCCATGGCTGCCGGCAGCATTTTGCGCCGCGGCGTCGATGCCGCATCTGCCGCCCGGCAAACGCAAGATCTTGCTGCAGTCGATCAGCGAAGCTGCGGCAACGGCATCCGGCTGGTCCAAGCGCCAGCCAAGCTTCTATCCCGAATGGGTGGAAAAGGTCGACGCGGACAAAAACAGCCGCGCATATTGACGCTATGCTTCAGGGCAGTTTGCGCTGGTAGCGGAAATACCAGACCTCGTGCCCGAGCCTGCGGGCTTTCGCCTCATAACGTGTTTCGGGCCAGCCGCCCGGGCGGTTCTGGAAATCCGACGCCGTGTTGCACAGCCAGTCAAACTGGTGCCGGTGGCGTTGCATAATCATCAGTGCATGGCGGACATAGACCGGATGGTCCGTGCCAAAGCGAAACTCGCCGCCTGGTTTTAATTTTGCCGCGATTAGGTCGACGGGGCCGTCGTTCATCATTCGCCGTTTGATGTGCCGTGCCTTTGGCCAGGGGTCGGGGTGCAAGAGATAGACAAAGGACAGCGAACCATCGGGCACGCGGCGCAAAATCTCCAGCGCATCGCCCATGTGCAGACGCACGTTCGCCAACCCGCCCTCGCGGATATGGGACAACGCCTGGGCAACGCCATTCAGGAAAGGCTCGCAGCCGATGAAACCATGATCAGGCAATAAATCCGCGCGGTAGGCGAGATGCTCGCCGCCGCCAAAGCCGATTTCGAAATGCATGGCCCGGTCGTCACCGAATACATCCGTGCTGCCAAGCGCGCCGGTTTGCGCCACCGCGATTTGCGGGAGCAGATTGTCCACAAGCTCATTCTGCTCGCTACGCAGCTTCTTGCCCTTTGAACGGCCGTAAAGGCGGTTCAGCGTCGTCGGGTCCCCGGTCTTGTTCGCAGTCATGACGGTGGCGGCTAAACTTTCAGCCGCCACGCTGCAAGCGCAATCAAGCCAAAGCGGCTTTCAAATCCTCGACGAGATCGGTGCGTTCCCACGGAAAGAAGTCGCCTTCAGGCTTGCGACCGAAATGACCATAAGCTGCTGTCTTGCGGTAAATCGGCTTGTTGAGGCCAAGATGCGTACGGATACCACGAGGGGTCAGCCCACCCAGTTTCTCGATGCCCATGATGGCAGTTTCGATCTGGTCGTCACCTACAATACCAGTGCGGTGCGTATCGACGTACAGCGACAATGGTTTGGACACGCCAATGGCATAAGCAAGCTGGATGGTGCAACGCGTGGCAAGTCCGGCCGCAACGATATTCTTGGCGAGGTAGCGTGTGATATAGGCGGCTGAACGGTCGACTTTGGTCGGGTCCTTGCCGGAAAACGCGCCGCCGCCATGGGGCGCTGCGCCGCCATATGTGTCGACGATGATCTTGCGGCCCGTCAGGCCGGCATCGCCATCGGGTCCGCCGATTTCAAAGCTTCCGGTAGGGTTGATGTGATACTCGGTCTCGGTGAGCAGGCTGGCGGGAAGCAGGTCAGCGATGACGCCCTTCACATAATTGTGCAGCTCGGCTTCCTTTTCGCCCTGGTCATAGCCAGGTGCATGCTGGGTCGATACGACGATTGCGGTCGCCGCCTCCGGCTTGCCTTCGCTGTTGTAGCGCAAGGTAACCTGGCTTTTGGCATCAGGCTCCAGAAATGGCGCTGCGCCCGAATGGCGATCGGCCGCCATCCGCTCGAGGATCTTGTGGCTGTAGTCCAGAGTTGCCGGCATCAGGTCAGGGGTCTCGGTCGAGGCATAGCCGAACATGATGCCCTGATCGCCAGCGCCTTCGTCCTTGTTACCAGTTGCATCGACGCCCTGCGCGATATGCGCCGATTGGCCGTGCAGATTATTTTCAAAGCGCAAGGTTTCCCAATGGAAGCCTGTTTGCGCATAGCCGATTTCCTTGACGGTACGGCGGACGGTGGCCTCAATCTCTTCCTGCGCGCCGGGGGCCCATGCGCCATTTTCGTAAACGCCCTTGCAGCGGATTTCGCCCGCGAGCACGACCAATTGCGTGGTTGTCAGCGTTTCGCACGCAATGCGCGCCTCAGGGTCCTTGGACAAAAACAGATCGACGATCGCATCGGAGATCTGGTCCGATACCTTGTCGGGATGGCCCTCGGACACGGATTCGGAAGTGAAAAGATAGTTGGAGCGCATGGTTTTTCCAGTCTGTTGGCTGTATCTGCGTATAAAGATTTCTTTATATCGTGGCGGCGCTTTAGCCTTAACCGCGGCGGCGGGCAAGCGGTAACAGCGCCAAAAGCAGGAGCAGACCGGCAAAGGCAATCGGGATGATGTTTCCAAAGCGCGCAAACAGCGTTGGTGGCTTGGCCCTTGGCAATTGCGCATCGATTCGGCCATCGGTGCCCAGAGGTAAGCTTTTCAACATCCGGCCGTCGGTATCGATAATCGCGCTGATACCTGTCGGCGTCGCACGGACGACGGGCAGCCCTTCTTCAATCGCGCGCAGTCTGGCCTGTGCCAGATGTTGTGGCGGACCGATATTTCCGAACCAAGCATCGTTGGACGGGTTGAAGATGAAATCGGGCCGGTTGTTGCGGTCAACCACTTGGCCCGAAAAGATCATTTCATAGCAGATTTGGATTCCGATTTTCACCTGACGGCCGCCAAGCGACACTGTCATAGTCCTGGCGCCCGGGCCCGGCCAGAAATCGAGGCTTCCGGGAACCAGCCGGGCAAGCCCAAGCGGCTCAAGTAACCATGGCAGCGGCAGATATTCGCCATAAGGCACCAGATGCGCCTTGTCGTAATGGCCAAGCAGACGGCCATACGCATCCATCACCGACACGCTGTTGCGGGCGGCCACGAGCTGCCCCTTTTCGAGGACGAGCCGGTTTGCGCCAGTGACGAGGATGTCCTCGTCGGCCATCAATGTTGTCAGCCTTGACCGTGCACCCGCCGCGCTGTCGCCGGGCTGTCCCTGATAATAACGATAGGGATATCCCGGCTCGAGATAATCGGGGATCGCTGCCTCGGGCCATAGCAGCAGGCGCGGTTTCTGTCCGGGCAAAGGCCGGCTGTTCATCGCCAGCTTGGCGAAGTTGACGGCGTCATATCCCGGCGCATATTTGTCGGCCTGGGAAATATTGGGTTGAACGACCGTGATGGCGATGGGGGGCCCATTTGGGGCCATGCTGCCAAAATATCCGCCAGATAAGGAAAGACGCGCAATGATCCCGACAACAGCCAAGGCAAAGAGCAGTCCGCCGCCAACGAAATATCCGGTCCACCCGCCGCCTGTCCGTTCTTCGCGTGACGCGCCTGTCCACAGCGACAGAAATTTATATGCGCCGCCGACGAACAAGATGATGACTCCCGACAGGCCATAAGTGCCGATGGCGCTTGCTGGGAGTGCGACATAAGGAATTTCCAATGCGATGACGCTGAGCGGGTTCCAGACATAGCCTGTAAAGACCCAGCTGCGCAGCCACTCGGTGATGATCCACAAACCGGCAAAGGCACAGATGAGGGCAGGCGTGACAGCGCCTTTCATTGTCTCGTCACTCCCGCGAAGGCGGGAGTTACGACGCATTTTTGTCGTAAGGTCACGTATCCAAAATGCCCCGGACACCGCCAGTGCCGGATAGACCGCCAAATACAGCGCCAGTGCGACGACCGCGATATAGCCAAGCCAGATCGGCATCGCGGCCTGAAAGGTGAAGGCGACGGCAATCCATTGATTGCCAATGGTGAAATGGCCAACGCCAAACAGCCAGCCAATCATGAATGCACGCTTCGCATTTGGTGCCTGCGCCATGAGGTGGACGAGCACAGCAAAGCAGACGAGCGTCAGCGGCCAAAGGCCCCAAGGCACAAATCCGAATGCCGATAATGCGCCAGCACCAAGTGCGGCCCAGCGCGGGAATCGTTGAAGCAGGCCCGAGATTTTGTGCACGGCCAGCCTTTGCCTGCCTGCTGCACCAAAAGCAATCGGGCAAAATGTCGTTGCTTGCCGTTCACGCTGCAGATGCTAGTTTGGGCAGATGATATTATTTTTTATGGCGCTTGCCGCACCGCCCCCTTCCGCGCTGACCGATCAGCATCAGGCAGACATTGCGTGCGTCGTAGCACTGGCAACTCTGGCTGAAAAGCAGCGGCTTGGCACTGCGCCCGCCGATGCACCCGATCTGCAACTGACGGGTAAACGCTGGGCGGGCATTGTCGGTAGCCGCATCACCGAGCAAAGCGGGCAACCGCGCGAACTGATCGCGGTCGCCATGGCGGAGGCAGCCAAGGCAGAATTCGCGCGTCCAAGCGATCCAGCGCAGATCAGCACATGCACCTTGCAGATGACAGCCGATCTGGCACAAGCCGACATGATCGACAAGCCGCTCCCCAAACCGGTGACTTCAAAATGAGCCTGCGCCCCTTCCACCTTGCCTTTCCCGTTCACGACCTTGCCGAAGCGCGGCATTTCTATGGCGAAGTCATGGGCTGTTCCGAAGGGCGTTCATCGGACCAGTGGATCGACTTTGATTTTTTCGGGCATCAGATCGTTGCGCATCTCGATGCGGCAGCGCGAAGTGTGTCGACCCATAATCCGGTCGATGGCCATGACGTGCCGGTTCCCCATTTCGGTATCGTGCTGACGATGGACCAATGGGCGCAACTGGCCGAACGGGTAAAGGCGGCTGGCATCCAATTCGGGATCGCACCGCATGTGCGTTTCAAGGGACAGGCAGGCGAGCAAGCAACGATGTTTTTCTGCGACCCGAGCGGCAACGCGCTCGAATTCAAGGCCTTTGCCGACGACATTAATCTGTTCGCACGCTAACGCGCCGGATTTGACGCCTTATTCCGGAATGCGCTTCGCAGCCTCTGGCGCGGGTGGGGTGCTGGCGTTATTGTCGCTGGATGGCAGAACCATCGATGGCTCGCCATTTATGGCCGGGATTTCTTCGGGCACGGGCACATCAGTCGAAAATTCCGAAGCGGCCTTTGCGGGTTGATCTTGAGTAGCTGCGGCCTCGTCGCTGTCGCTCAGCGCCTCTGGTGCAGGTAAGGCAGCCGGGTTGTTTGGCTCGCTGACAGAGTCGACATAGAATTTCGCGGCGATCACGGCCATGACAGTGAGAGCTATAATCGCGATATACTTGACTATTTTGCGTGAACTGTAGTCCATATTCCGCCCCTTTGGCTGCTCCGGAAATTATCCATAGCTCGTCGTGGTTATTTGCTCAAATGCATCAACGCTGGATAGTGGAGACATTTGTGCAACGGTCGTTCTTTTTTGTGCCACCGCCAGCCAGCATCGAGAAGGCGATAAATCCCCCCACCACGGTGATGAGAAAAGCCGCTGTCACCCATGCCAGATATCTGTCGATGAACGCCTTGATCGGACGACCAAATTTCCAGAACAAAAATCCGACCAGCATGAATTGAAATGCGCGGCTTAGGATGCTTGCCCAGATAAATGTGAACAGGTCCATTTTGATGAAGCCTGCGGTTAACGTAATCAGCTTAAACGGGATCGGGGTGGCGCCCTTGACCAGGATGATCTCGGCGCCAAATTCGCGCAGATAGCAGGCTGCAGCCGGAAAGCTCTCCCAAAGCCCAAGCGCCTTCAACAGCGACACACCGATGGTTTCGTAAGCAAAATAGCCGATGGCATAACCGAACAGGCCACCCAAAACCGATGCCAAAGTGCAAACCGCGCCAAACCTTAGTGCCTTGTCAGGGCGCGCAAGGCACATCAGTCCTAACAAGGGATGTGGGGGGATTGGGAAGAAAGAACTTTCCACAAAGGAAAACAGGAAAAGCCAACGCTCGGCATTCGCGTGCCCGGCTTTTTCCATCATCCATTCGTAGAGGCGTTTCAACATTTGCCCACGCGTTAAGACGCGCAGCGCAGCTTGTCCAAGCTTTTAACGCGCAGGGGAGTTATGTTGAGCGGCGACTTGGTTTGATTGTGCCGGCGCATCGGCAGGCACAAACACAAGATAGCCGCAGATGATCAGCGACAGCATAATGAGCGCCTTCAACAGGTCGCGCATATCCTGCGCCCGCAGCCGGTTTTTGGACTGGTTGCGTGGCGGCAAGGGTTTTCCAGCGATATCCAGAATCACAGCCATGACATACTCCTTGGCGTGAAAACCATGCGCCTCGGGTTATGTTCCGGTGACGGCTATCAATCTGTAGGGCTGTTTTCGTTTTTCGGCTGCATCACGCGCCCATAGGCCCATCCGATGCCAATCAGTGCGATGCCAAGACCCAGGAACGACACGATACGCAAAAGACCCGACAGCGCCGCAGCATCCACCAGAAACACCTTAAGCGTTACCACAGTGAGCAAAAGCAATCCTGCCAGGCGCAGCAATGCGAGCCCGCTGCGAATGCCAAGGGTCAGCCACATAATTGCAAGCAGCATGAACGCAGCGGAATAGGCATAATTTTCGGCGTTGCTGACATCGGCGCCCGACAGCAGATTGCCCTGAAAAGCCTGCCGCACCGTAATGCCTGCGGTTACCATCATCATACCCAAAGACGCGCCTTTGGTCGGCCAGCGGGCAGGCAATTTTGCCGCCAGCACCCACAGCCATGCCGACACTGCGGCAAAATGCGCTGTGGCAAAGTTCGCGATAGGGACTGGACCAACCGATTGCGGGTCAAACAGCGGGTTGAGGATCACAAGATCGAACCAGATCACACGGAAAATACCGACAACACACAAGATCAGCGCAACCTTGCACAAATAAGGCCATTCGGGTCGCTTGTCCGATTGGGCAAAGGCGAACCATCCAAGCCCGAAGAAGACTTGCGTAATCATGGCGCGTTCTAGGAAACCCAAACGGATGAAATCCGACGGCGAGACGATATTGCCAACCTGCTTGGCGAGCAGCCAGACACATACCGCCACGCCAGCGCCGCCAGCAACGACCACCAGCTGGCGGGTGCGTCTGCCAGTGGCGAAGACAGGCGTCCATGCCGCAGCGGCAATCAGCAAGGCGGGAACGAGGGTTGTCCGGAAAGCCTCGCTGATGCCAGGCAAGCGGGTCATGATCGCGCCGGCGCCCGATAATGACGCGCCAATTGCATCGAGAAACTGGTAGGAATATGCAGTCGCTGTCAAAATCGCGGTGCCAAGAGGAAGCCAGCTGATCCGCCGTTCCCACAGCCCCTTGGTTATATTTGCCCAGGCGGCAATGCCCAAGGCGATGAGCGCTGTCGCGACCGGGAACCAGTTTTCGCCCAGCAATAGCCCTAGCGCAAACCACAGCATGGCACCTGCCACCGCTGTGGCCCATATTTGCAGTTCCGGCGCGCGTTGCTTGCTGTGCCATTCCCATGCACTCCACAGCGCCGGCACAGCGGCCAGTGCTGCCAAGGCCGCCCAAATCTGATCATTATCGATGCCACCGGATATTGCAGCCGTGAGCCAGCAAAGCCCCGGCGCTGCAAAACCAATAATCGCCCAATAGGTCGACGCCTCGGTCGATTGGCGCGCCCGGATATGTCCCGACAGTCCAAACAGCAGAATGACGCCGACCGTCGCCAACAGATTGCGCTGGCTTGCCCCGTCCGCTTCCCATGCGACGCCCAATGGCCCCAACACCAACAGCAATGCTCCGGCCACAAGCGGCAGCAGGATTTTCTCGCGCCATGCCAGCGCGATCGCCAGCGCGGAGAGGAGAAAATAGAATATCCAGCCGATGATCGAATATTCCATCTTGGGCAGAAGCAGCGCCAACTGAACGAGCGCCAGCGTCATCGGGGCAAAGCGCGCAAGCGGCGACCAATATCCGTCCAGATGCTCAAAACGTTTTGCCGCGAGGATCGCGCCACCGCCAGTGGCTGCAATGAATCCGGCAAGCAGCGCAAGGTTGCTGTTCGCGGCAAAGAGCATCGCCAGGCTCCACAAAAGCCCGCCGCCCGATGCCAGCACCAGCAACCACAGCCAGCGCCGCCAGACCGCAAGCCCGAACAATGCGGCGATGAATACGGCAAGATACAGCAACAGGCTTGGCAGATTGCTGGCGCCCATGCCAGCGACCCAGGGCGCGACAAATCCGCCGACCAGCCCCATCAAAGCGGTTGGCGGACCATGGCGCAGCGCGAGCGCAAAAGCGATGGCAGTGGTGAGAACGACCAGAATGAAGGCCGTGCTTATGCCGATGAGCCCGTAGATTTCAGCGGCCATATACAGCGTGCCGTACAAAGTTGCGATCCCGGCACCGGCAAGGCTTTGTCCGACGCGCGGGTCAGCGGCAAATGAATCGCCGATCTTGGGCAGCCTGGCGCCTAAGAGGCTGATCGCAATCAGCAGTCCGGCAAAGATCGTTGCAGTCACTGACCGCGCGGCTGGACCGAATAGCCCGGCCTCGATCGTGTAGCGCACAAGAAAGAAACCGGCAAAGACCAGAGCAATGCCGCCCACCCAGATTGGCAGCTTTCCGCCCACCAGATTTTCGAAGTTGATCCGGGCCGAAAGCGGGGGCGCAGATTTGTACGGCTCCGATGCAAGCGGCGGAACCGGGGGCAGTGCCGGCCGGTCTGACTTGGTCAATGGTACCGAGACCGAGGTGACGGGCTGCGCCGTCCGTTTTGTTACCACCAGCCTTTGCGGTGCCGGATCGGCCTTTGGCGTGGCAACTTTGGTCCTGCTCGCCCAGTCGAGATCCTCAAGCTCCTCCAGCCGCCGGCGAAGATAGCGCAGGTCGGCGCGCATCAGCCAGACATAAAATGCCAGACCGATGACGCAGAGCAAAAGTAAGAAATCGAGCAAGCGGCCCCCTTGGCAATCTTAGGGGCTCTTATGGCGTGCTTTGAATTCAGGACAAAGAAAAATCAAAATGCCGCGATTACTCGGCGTCGCTGCGCGTCATCAACATCGCAGTGATGTCCGGAATTGGCCTATCGGTCATTTCCTTGGCCAGTTCCATGATGATCCGCTTTTCAACCTCGGGATGCAGATTCTTGCGTAATTCGCCAAGCGTCGGTGGTGGTGCGATGATGATCAGCGCGTCGAAATCATGGGCGAGTGCCCGCATGCGCAACTGGTCCGAAAGGCCAGCGGCAAAGCGGTTTTCTTCATCCTTGTGATAATCCTGATCGCCACCGCCGGTCGCCGTGCCCTGCTTTCCGACATGATCGGGAAGCTCGGGACGGTTTTGGCGGGTTTCGATCTGGAACTCCGGCTGAGCCGCATCTCCGTGATTGCGCAGGAACATCATCTTTTCGCCATCGGCGACGAGAAGCAAAGTGTCATGCGGAATAGACGTACCGGTCAATTTGCGATCTTGTCTGCGGCTTTTTCAACCGCAGCGCCCGCCTTTTGGGCAGCTTCGCCAACATTGCCAGCAGCTTCGGCCACGGCGTCATCTTTGCGCTGTTCCGAGCCGCTCTTCGAGAAGAGAAGAAATCCGCCGACAGCCAAAACGAGCAACAACAATATTGCCGTGATAGCGCCAAAACCGCCGCCGCTTGTTGGCGCAGTATTGACTGTGACCGAAGCGGGGCCAGTGTCGCGCTCATAAGCGCGCTCAACGACTGTGCCTTGGGCATCAGTGGTTTCGACTATACGTTCTTGTACCATGTGGGTGTCCTCCTGTTGAAGGTGGACTAATGGCGCAGCCTTGCTTTTGTTCCATTCGGCGGAGAACGCGAGCCTTGAGCGAAGGCTTGCTTTTTCGCGCTATTTTGCACAGCGCGTTGGAATGGATTTTCAAAACTTCGACATCGACCTGTTCCTGCGTGATTACTGGCAGAAAAAGCCGCTGCTGATCCGCAAAGCCTTTGCTGGCTGGGTCAACCCGCTCGAGCCGGATGAGCTAGCTGGCTTGGCTTGCGCCGAGGAGGTGGAATCGCGCCTGATTTGCCAGACGGGGGACGGATGGCAGATGGAGCAGGGGCCCCTGGCCGAAGAGCGCCTCACCAGCTTGAGCGAAAGCCACTGGACCTTGCTGGTGCAGGCGGTCAATCATCATGTCCCCGCCGTCGCCGAATTGCTCGCGCCTTTTCGGTTCATTCCCAATTGGCGCATCGACGATGTAATGGTCAGCCTCGCCGCCGACCAGGGCGGGGTCGGACCACATTTCGACCAATATGATGTTTTCCTGATCCAAGGGCTTGGCCGCCGCCGCTGGCAGATCGGGCCGCATTGCGACGGCGACACGCCATTGCTGCCGAACGAGGATCTGAAACTGCTCGCCGATTTCGAAGCGCTGGAGGAATGGGTGCTTGAGCCCGGCGATATTCTCTATGTCCCGCCCGGCATCGCGCATAATGGCGTCGCGGTGGGCTCGGACTGCATGACCTATTCGGTCGGCTTTCGCGCGCCATCGCGCAGCGACCTTCTGGGGCATTATGTCGACGAGGTTCTCGACAATATCGCCGAGGACGATCTCTACCGCGACCCCGGTTTGCAGCGGCAATCCAACTCTGGGGAGATTTCCGCGGATGCGCTGGCCAGCCTGCAGCGGATGATGCTTGAAACCCTGTCGGACCCGCAAGGCTTTGCCCGCTGGTTCGGCGCGTTTAACAGCACGCCCAAATATCCCGATATGGACTGGCGGCCCGAAACGCCCGTCGTCGCCGATGATATCTGCGCCGCGGTTACAGATGGAGCGCTGCTGTCGCGCAATCCTGCAAGCCGACTGGTCTTCATCGCTCAGGGCCCGGCGACGCTGACCCTTTTTGCCGATGGCGAAAGCTTCGAGTGCGAAGGCGAGACGACAAAGCTCGCGCAAGACCTGTGCGCGCTGGACAGCATCGTCATCGATCCCGCTTTGGCCGAAGCGCCCGCGGCTGTCGCGCTCCTAACGACCTTGTGCAACATGGGCTGCATCGCGTTCGAAAGCGACGAATGATTTGCGCACGCGGCTAAGCATATGTGCAAAGAAAGCGCGGTTCGCGTCTGAGGGTGACGCGCAGGCCGCCGTGCAAAAGGCCAGCATCGTCTTGCACCCGTATCGTTGCGACCGCTGCGGCCAGTTTCACCTTACCAGCCGGACGAAGGGCAGGCGTATCGCGCGCCCGGCCAGCACTAAACGAGCCGACTAGCCTTCCACTTCACGCCAGCTTCCGGGCGCCAGGCCATCAAGCGTCCATTCGCCAATCGCGCGGCGGATGAGGCGCAATGTCGGGTATCCAACGGCAGCGGTCATGCGCCGGACCTGCCGGTTGCGGCCTTCGCGCAAGGCAAGCGCGATCCAGCCATCGGGGATTGACTGGCGCACGCGAATTGGCGGATCGCGCGGCCAGATGTCAGGATCGGCAACACGGTCAGCCTCGCATGGCAAGGTCAGCCCGTCCTTCAGCGATACGCCGCGCCGCAAGTTGGCCAGTGCCTCGTCGGTGATGTCGCCTTCCACCTGAACCAGATAACTTTTGGGCAATTTATATTTCGGGTCAGATATCCGCGCCTGCAACCGCCCGTCGTCGGTGAGCAGCATCAGCCCCTCGCTGTCCATATCCAGCCGCCCGGCCGGATAGACGCCGGGCACATCGATGAAAGCCGACAAGGTCGGGCGCGGTGAGCCCTCGGTCCCCTTGTCGGTGAATTGCGGCAGGACGCCATAAGGTTTGTTGAACAGGATGATGCGCGCCATGGACGTGCCTTAGCCAAAGTCTGTTCAAACC
>JANMJX010000102.1:0-1623 GCA_031371575.1 Sphingomonadales bacterium | reverse complement strand
TTCAGACTTTGTCGAAATGTTTGTTGGCGTCGGCGCAAGCCGCGTGCGCGACATGTTTGAACAGGCAAAGAAAAATGCACCATGCATCGTGTTCATCGATGAAATCGATGCTGTAGGGCGCAGCCGTGGCGCTGGTCTTGGCAACCAGAATGACGAACGCGAGCAGACCCTGAACCAGTTGCTTGTCGAAATGGACGGTTTTGAAGCGAATGAAGGCATCATCATCGTGGCAGCGACAAACCGCCCTGATGTTCTCGATCCCGCATTGCTGCGTCCTGGTCGCTTCGACAGGCAAGTCGTTGTACCGCGTCCTGACATTGATGGACGCGTGAAAATCCTCGATGTGCACATGAAGAAGGTGCCCCTGGCTCCAGATGTGGATGGGCGCGTCATCGCCCGCGGTACACCAGGTTTTTCGGGTGCAGACCTTGCCAATCTGGTGAATGAGGCGGCTTTGCTTGCGGCACGTCGCGGCAAACGCCTCGTCGCGATGCAAGAATTTGAAGATGCCAAAGACAAGGTGATGATGGGTACCGAGCGTAAGTCGATGGTCATGACCGAAGACGAAAAGAAGATGACCGCTTATCACGAGGCCGGGCACGCGATCGTGTCGATCCACGAAGTAGCATCTGACCCAATTCATAAGGCAACGATCATTCCGCGTGGTCGTGCTTTGGGTATGGTCATGCGCCTGCCTGAACGTGACAATTACAGCTATCACCGCGACAAAATGCACGCCAATCTATCGGTTTCAATGGGTGGGCGCGTCGCCGAGGAATTGATCTTCGGCTATGACAAGGTCAGCTCCGGCGCATCAAGCGACATTCAATATGCCACGAGCTTGGCACGCGACATGGTTACCCAATGGGGCATGTCGGATGCGATGGGTCCGTTGCAGTATGAAGAGCGTCAGGATGGATATTTGGGTTACGGCATGTCGCAACGCGCGGCCATGTCGGACGAAACCGCTCAGAAGATTGATGCGGAAATCCGCAAGTTAGTCGAAGGCGGTCATACCCGTGCAACCGAACTTCTGACAAAGCATAATGATCAACTGCACCTGCTTGCCAACGCATTGCTTGAGTTTGAAACACTATCTGGCGACGAAATAACCCAGCTTTTGGAAACTGGCAAATTTGAGCGGGACGACGGCAAGGTTATCAAGCCATCTGGCATCCCGACGGTTGGAACAGCCATTCCTAAGGCAGGACGGGGCAAGTCTACGCCGGTTGGAGGCCCGTCGCCACAAGGCGCATAGTTTTCGGCTATTATTCGCGGCCTCGACGCGATACTCCGGTGCGGGAGAGAGAGTCGAGGTCGCAATATGAAATTTCCTGTGCTTTTGGCGGGCGGCGCGCTGTTGTGCGCCGTTCCTGCAATGGCGATGGACGCAGAAACCTTTTTTGTAAAAGCGGTAGCGTTGAAGAAAAAGGGAATGGGTGCGATGTTCGCCTCGGACCTCAAGCCAATGATCAGAATTTTCGAAACTGCGGCAAATTCGGTAAAAGCCGAGAATGAAGTGGCGCGCGCTGCAGGCTCGCCCTTATTCTGTGCGCCTAAAAAATATCGACTGACCGCAGACCAGTTCATAGTCGAATTTGGTCGCATTCCGAAGGAGCGGCG
>JANMJX010000086.1:0-3359 GCA_031371575.1 Sphingomonadales bacterium | reverse complement strand
AAACGCATCGAAGTTGCAGCCCGCAAAAAGCAGGGCTTGGCGCACTGGCCAACTCCAAGCACCCCGCGCGGGTTTGAAGCGGCGCTTCGGGTAAAGAGCCAGACCGGAATTGCGCTCATTGCCGAAATCAAGAAGGCCAGCCCGTCAAAGGGCCTGATCCGCGCAGATTTCAATCCTGCTGCCCATGCCGCAGCCTATGAAGCGGGTGGAGCAGCCTGCCTGTCAGTGTTGACTGATGCCCCCTATTTTCAGGGACATGAGGATTATCTCATTGCTGCGCGCAACGCCTGCGCCCTGCCCGTCATACGCAAGGATTTCATGGTCGATCCATGGCAATGCGCAGAGGCACGCCAAATGGGTGGCGACGCGATATTGATCATCGTTGCGGCGCTTGATGATGGGCTGATGGTCGAAATTGAGCACGCTGCGTTTGAAGAAAAGCTTGATGTGCTCGTCGAGGTCCATGACGAACTTGAGTTAGATCGTGCACTCAAACACCTTAAATCCAAGCTCGTCGGCGTGAACAACCGGAATTTGAAGACCTTCGAAGTTGACCTGGCCACAACCGAGCGTCTGGCAAAACTGGTGCCGGACGACATATTGTTGGTCTGCGAAAGCGGGATTTCGACGCACGAAGATTGTCTGCGTATGGCCAACTCTGGGATCAACAGCTTTCTGGTGGGCGAAAGCCTGATGCGCCAGGATGATATCGAGGCGGCGACGAAGAGGCTTTTGACAGGAAATGGCTGATCTGACGCATCTTGGTGCCGATGGTGGCGCGCATATGGTAGATGTGTCGGCAAAAGCGGATAGCGCGCGCCAAGCAGTTGCCGAGGGCCGGATCAGCATGTCGTCAACCGCGCTCGAGGCAATATGCGCCGGCAATATGAAAAAAGGTGATGTCCTTGGCACTGCCCGAATTGCTGGCATTATGGCAGCGAAAAAGACCAGCGACCTGATCCCTTTATGCCATCCGTTGATGCTGACGAAAATCAGTGTGGAGTTTGAATATGAAGCGTCCGCGATCCGGGTGGAGGCCCGCGTGCGGTTAAATGGCCCAACCGGTGTCGAGATGGAAGCGCTGACCGCCGTAACGGTTGCCCTGTTGACGCTGTACGACATGGCCAAGGCCCTCGATAAGTATATGGTTATTTCGGACATCCGCTTGCTGTCCAAGACAGGCGGTAAATCGGGCGATTGGCTGGCATGATATCCGTCGATGAAGCCCAAGCCAGACTGCTGGCGCTGGCTTCTCCGTTGGCACCTATCGACATTCCGATTTCGAAGGCTGCGCGCCATTATTTGGGTGGGCCATTGGAAGCGATCCGCACACAACCCGCAGCCAATTTGTCGGCGATGGATGGTTATGCCATCACGCTTGCAGCATTTCCAGGGCCATGGCACTTGATCGGCGAAAGCGCGGCGGGGCGACCGTTTTCGCGTGCACTGGAAAAAGGCGAAGCAGTGCGCATTTTTACTGGCGCGCATGTGCCCCAAAATGCCGATACAATTTTGATTCAGGAAGACGCGACCCGCATCGCAGACGAGTTGCGCGCGACGCAGATGACAGCCCTCATGTCCGGTGCCCACATCAGACGTGCAGGAGCCGATTTCAAAGCTGGAGCGGAAATATTGCCCAGAGGTATGTACCTGGGCGCAGGGCCACTCGCTGTGGCAGCCATGGCCGGGCATGGAACATTAAGTGTAGGCCAATGGCCACGTGTCGCCATCGTTGCGACGGGTGATGAACTGGTGGTACCGGGGGGGATGTGCAGCGCGGCACAAATACCGTCGTCCAACACCCCAATGTTGCAAGCGATGCTCGCGGAATATCCCTGTAACATCATCGATGCTGGGATCATTGGCGACGACCTCGGGGAGCTCGAAACAAAACTCGCGGCGTTGGCAAATGCCGCGGACATCGTTGTGACTACCGGCGGGGCGTCCGTGGGTGATCATGATCTTGTGCAGACCGCGTTAAAGAACATCGGTGCGGACATGGACTTCTGGAAAGTAGCCATGCGTCCGGGCAAACCGCTCATGGCTGGAAAGATAGGTGGTACTATTTTTCTGGGACTTCCCGGCAACCCATCATCTGCTTTTGTTACCGCATTCCTGTTTCTCCTGCCCCTCATTCGGCACATGGCTGGATGTCTGACGCCGTTGCCTGAGTTGTCCGAGGCAGTAAGTGCGACAGACTTACCTGAAGGTGGCGTGCGTGCCGAATATCTTCGCGCCCGGATAGATGGTTCGGTTATCACGCCGCTGACAGGACAAGACAGCGGCCTGACGGCGCCACTGGCATATGCCAACGCCTTGCTGCTTCAACCGCCTCATGTGCCGCCACGTGCCATCGGAACACATGTTCAACATCTGCGACTGCCGTAAATTCTGGACACCATATGTGCGATTAGGGTTGACCTAACCGCTTTTGTTCCCTAATCGTTCTGTTCATGTTCAACAGGATGGAACCCTGAAAATGCTCACCGCCAAACAACATGAATTGCTTGTCTTCATCAACCAGCGACTGGACGAAAGTGGCATATCGCCCTCTTTCGAAGAAATGAAAGAGGCGTTGGACCTGAAAAGCAAGTCGGGTGTGCACCGTCTTATTGGTGCATTGGAGGAACGCGGTTTCATTCGGCGTCTGGCCAACCGTGCGCGCGCGCTTGAGGTCATGAAATTGCCCGAAGGTGGTAATTTGCGGAACGACAACGTCACACGCCTTGCGCCCACGCATAAGGACAGCAAGCCATCTATGCAGCTACCCGTTGCTGCAAATGATGTGATGGAGATTCCGTTTCATGGCAAGATTGCCGCGGGTGTGCCGATTGAGGCGCTTGAAGGGCAGAATTCTCTCTCGGTCCCCATGGCACTTTTGGGCGCGGGCGAACATTATGCGCTTGAGGTATCAGGCGACTCGATGATCGAAGCTGGTATTCTTGACGGCGATTATGCCTTGATCCGTAAGGCAAACACGGCGCGCGATGGCGAGATTGTTGTTGCACTTAT
Source organism: Sphingomonadales bacterium (assembly GCA_031371575.1). Lineage (GTDB taxonomy): Bacteria > Pseudomonadota > Alphaproteobacteria > Sphingomonadales > Sphingomonadaceae > Sphingorhabdus_B. The sequence goes on along the minus strand of JANMJX010000086.1, from coordinate 347 downwards.
CAGAGGTGAAGAGGCAACGTTGAAATATTTGCGGCGTGAAGGACAACAGATCCGCCTTGATCCGGCCAATGGCAGCTATGAGCCGCAATATTACGCACCGCATGAAGTTGAGGTTCAGGGTAAATTGGCGGGGCTTTTGCGCAGATATCATTGATATGTCGTGTCACCGGTACGGGCCGAATTTGCGGCCTCTACCCATGGCATGTTCCGGTTATCCTCATGCACCGTGACCACATGCTGCTCGGCCAGATAAAATGCCAATCCGCCATTCTGCTTCAGAAAATTGCGGTCTGCCTTTATCCATTTGGGGCGGCATGAAGGTGGCAACCATCGGTCGCTGACAACAA
>JANMJX010000074.1:0-41561 GCA_031371575.1 Sphingomonadales bacterium | reverse complement strand
CCAACCGGCCATGCTCCAATTTGGGCAGCACATAACGCGCGAACATGTCGCATTCGTTGATATGCGGATAGCCGGACAGGATGAACGCCTCGATGCCTACAGCGCGATAGGCGTTGATCTTGGCGAGTACCTGGTCGGGATCGCCCACAATCGCTGCGCCGCAACCTGACCGGGCACGGCCAATGCCCGTCCACAAATTCTCCTCGAGATAGCCATCATTGGCTGCCGCCTGTTCGCGCAACTCGGCCTGATGCGCGACACCGAATGTTTGCGTGTCGAGCGACTTGTTGCGGATGGCTTCGCCCTGTTCAGCGTCGAGTTTCGATAAAAGCCTGTTGGCGTAAGCGCGCGCCTCGGCCTCGGTCTCGCGCACGATGACATGCGCGCGGAAACCATATTTCAATGTGCGTCCGAATTTGGCGGCGCGCGCGGTCATGTCGTCGACAAGATCCTTGGCGCCTTGCACCGTTTCCGGCCACATCAGATAGACATCGCAACCTTCTGCCGCAGCGTCCTTTGCGGCAGGTGACAGGCCACCGAAATAGAGTGGCGGGCACTTGCCGCTCACGGTTTTCATGCGCGGCGGGCCAAGGTCGATCTTGTAATGCTCGCCGTCGATGGAGAGATGCTCTCCGTTGAGCAGCGTCTTTAGGATATGCATGGCCTCGACCGTGCGGCGGTAGCGCGGCTCGGAATCCATCTTGTCACCTGGCAGGTCAGAGGAGATGATGTTGACGTTCAGCCGCCCCCCGGAAATCTGGTCCAGCGTCGCGATCTGGCGCGCGAGCTGTGGCGGCCAGCTTTCGCCGATGCGCACCGCCATGAGCAATTTGATCCGCGTGGTGAGCGCTGCAATCGCGCTGGCAAAGGCGGTGGTATCAAGCCCTAGCGCATAGCCTGAAGGCAGCAATATATTGTCGAACCCACCCTTTTCGGCAGCGAGCACGATATTGCGGCAATGCTCCCAGCTTGATGCCAGCATGGGGTCAGGGACACCCAGAAATTCATAGTCATCATCGCACAATGCGGAGAACCAGCTGACTTCGACGGGCTTGCTCATGGCAGCGGCACTCCTCTTGCGGCGACCAGCACATTGTACCAGTCAGCGCGGGTCCATTGGATTTTGAAAGCATCTGCGGCTTCGATGATACGCGCTGGATTTTGTGAGCCGACAATCGGGATCGGACGGGCGGGGTGCGCCATGATCCAGCTATACGCAGCTGCCGTGCGCGAAACGCCATGCGCGGCGGCAACGCCGGAAAGTGCTGCAGCGACATTCTGTTCGCGCGCATCGCCCGGCTCGCCGATGCGGCCGCCACCAAGCGGCGACCATGCAAGGACTGCAAGGTCCATCGCCATGGCCTGGTCAAGTTCGCCATTTTCGATGGTGTCGATCCGCAAGGGTGACAGTTCAGGCTGCGTCGAGACGATGGGAACCGCGCTGAATTGCGCCAGTGCGGTAATCTGCGCTTGGGTGAAGTTGGACACGCCAAAAGCCCGGATTTTCCCAGCCTTGTGCGCATCTTCAACGGTGCGCGCGATTTCCTGCGGATGGGTAAGCACGTCGGGGCGGTGAATTTGCCACAGGTCAATCCGGTCAGTGCCCAGACGGGTCAGGCTGTGGTCAATCGCCTGCGTGAGGTAGGCCGCGCTGCTGTCATAGGGTGTTGGCGGGGTAATGCCGCCCTTTGTCGCCAATATCATGCGGTCGCGATATTCGGGAGCCTCGGCGAACACGCGGCCAAGCAGCTCTTCGGCCTTGCCAAAGCCCTGCTCCCCAAAGCCATAAATGTCGGCGGTATCGAACAAGGTGATTCCAGCCTCAAACGCTGCGTCGATGGCAGCGCGCGCGGCGGACAGCTCAAGTCCGGCGAAACGCCACATGCCCCAGGCAAGCGACGAAATCTCAATTCCGCTTTTGCCCAGCGGGCGAGTTAGTGATGGGGTAGGAAGCGTCATGTATTTTTGCTCTTTTTTAGTGGGGGGAAATAGGGAGGAGCCACGGATTCGCGGCTGATCAATTCGTGCGGCAGGCGGCGATGCTCAATGCCGCCCTCGCCAAATAACAAATCGGCTGCGGTCGCGGCAAGTTCGCGCACTGGTTGGCGTACGGTCGTCAGTGGCGGCCATACGACGCGGGCAAGTGTGGTGTCGTCAAAGCCCGCGACCGAAAGCTGCTCGGGGATTTGAATCCCGCGCCGATGCGCAACCGCCAGCACTCCCGATGCCATGTCGTCATTGGATGCAAAAATCGCGGTTGGTGGATGTTCAAGCGACAGGAAATGCTCAGTCGCGGCAACACCGCTTTCAAAATCAAACAATCCATCCGCAAGAAGCGCTGGGTCAACCGATATGCCGACACGGCCAAGCGCGCGTTCATAGCCAGCCTGCCGCTCGGTGCTCGCCATATGATTTGGATGCCCCTTGATGAAGCCAATGCGCCGGTGCCCGATATTGATGAGCTTGGTTGTCATGTCGTCGGCCGCTTGCATATCATCCATGAACACAGAACTGGTCAGCGCATGATTGGTGCCGGGAGAAATGCGCACAAAGGGGATGTTCAGCGCCTCAAGCGCGTTAAGCACAGCCACACAATCGGTCACGGGCGAAGACAATATCGCGCCGTCGACGTGCGTCTGACGTACCATGCCGCGCACCTGCTCGCCGACATCGGGATCAGCCACGTCGACCGGCTGTGCAATCAGGCGCATGCCTTCCTGATGGCAGCGGTCCCAGCAGCCCTGCATGATCTGGTGCATGTAATAAGGCGAGTGGTTGTCGTAAATCAGCGCGACCTGGCCGGATTTTGTGCCAGCGAGAATCCGCGCAGCGATGCTGGGCGAAAAGCGCAGCTCGGCCATTGCGGCATCGACTTTCGCCTTGGTTACGGCGCTGACATAAGGGTGGTTGTTGAGCACGCGGCTGACGGTTTTGACCGCAACGCCAGCCAGCTTTGCGACATCGCGGATGTTCGAACGGTCGTGCATCAGATGCTGTCCCTGACGCCGGCCAGGCTTGCGAACAGGGCGGCGAAATCGCTGCCCTCACGCCAGAAGACCGGGGGCGAACCAATGGGAGCATCGATCTTGTGCAACCCCGCGCGAAAAGTCTCGCCGCTCCACATATGGACCCAGTCATCTGAAGGCAGATAGACGTTGCGGGCGACTGAGCGCTCCTCGATAACTGGCGCGACCATAAGGTCTGCGCCGTAGAGATACTGGTTCTGAATCGTGAATGTTTCGCGGTCGTTTGGATAATGCAGGAACAAGGCGCGCTGCGCTGGTAATCCGGTCGCGGCCGCCTCGTCGCACAAATGCCGCACCCACGGCGCAAGGGCCGCATGGACCCGGCTCCAACGCGCGAACCCCGCCAGCAAAGAGGGCGTCGAGTCTATCTGCAAATTGTCGTCGGGCCGGTTGCCTTCGTGCGTGCGCATGACCGGGGTGAATGCGCCGAGCTCGTACCAGCGCTGCATCAGTTCCTCGGTACGGACATTGCCATGCAGGCTCGTATAGCCGCCGACGTCGCTATGGCTATAGGCGTTGCCCAATAGCCCTGCCGACAGCGCTGCTGTGATCACCGTGCCGATGCCGTCGTGCCGTGAAAAATCGACCGACTGGTCACCTGCCCACAACAAAGGGCAATATTCCTGAACGCCGGTATATCCAGCCCGCATGAAGAATAGAGCATCGCCGGTTCGGCCGCGCGAGGCAACTGCGTCGGCATTGACCTTTGCCCAGCGGACTGGCCAGCGATTATGCTCCTCCATCGGGTCACCATGATGCAATCGCAAGTCGACCGGAAGATATTCGCCGAAATCGGCCATCCAGCCGTCGAGCCCGAAATCGAGCATCTGCTTGCCAATGATTTCCTCGGAGAACCAGGCTGCGGCATCGGGGTTGGTGAAATCTACCACGCCTGCGTTGAATTCACCGAAGTCCACGGCATAAGGCTCATCGCTGTCAAGCTTATAGGCAAGATAGCCTAAACCTGCCGCCTCGGCATATTGTGGTCCATCCACTGCCAGATAGGGATTTGCATAGCCAAGGAAACGTATACCGCGCGCCTTAAGCGCAGTAATCTGGTCGGGCAGGTCGGGGTAGCGTTTCGCATTCCATTGCCAGTCCCAGAACAACCGCCGTCCGAAGCTGGTCTGGCGGATCCCCACCCAATCCTCGCACCATAAAGCCGAAACGGCAGCGCCCGAAGCTATGATTTTTTCAAGCCGGGCAAAGCTGTTCGCGCCATCCTTCAAGCCGACGATCGCGCCACCGATGGACCAATCGGGCAAAGGCGGCTGAGTCTGCGGCGGACCCAATTCGGGAAATACCAAGCGCTTGACGAGATCGGCCGGCGTTGCGCCTGAGCTTAGATGGAAAACTGCGCTGCCATCCCAGATATTCGTGCGTGCGACGCCCGGCCGCGTAATGTCCAATTCGCTATAACAGGCATTTTCCAGACTGATGGCATGGCCGCCTGAAAACAACAGAGTAGGTTGCGGATAGTTGGTCGTCCAATAATCGCCGCCGGCAAACGACCCGTCGGCACTCATTTTATCCGTTAGTGCCGTCCCCGGTTCACGGCCAACGCCTGGTTCGCTGGTCCACATCGGAAATAGGCGTCCGTTCAGAGCCAGGTGACTCATTTGTTCGCCGCCACCCCAGACGATTTCATCCGGCGCGATTGTCCAGTCCACGCTTATGCGGTCATAGGCGCGTTGAGCATGGACCTTCAATATGGGCAAATCGTCGGGAAACCATATGTCCAAAAGAGGCTCGCCACCCTCTTTATCGGACAGGAACACGTGAGTCGTTTTTATCGACGGTGGCACCATGTAGCGCAGCACCCGTTCATCGGTTGGCACATCATCATGCCGGAAATTCCCGCGCACCATAACGACTGACGGATCGCCCTTTGCGATCCGGAATGCAGGCGCATCGACACGGTGGCGCATGATTACCCGCGCACCCAGCATGAGGTCGAACCCGTCATCCCTTGCTTCGAACCTTACGGTCACGGCCATCCTCTTCGGCTATTTCGTCGTTCTTTTTCACCACTATGGCATGATTGCCACAATATCTGACTATTCGTCATCACCATATGACACCGCTAGACATATTGAGTCAATCTGGTTAGAGCAGCGATGTCATCGACGGTATAAGCCGCAATAGCTTTTCTTGCTTGCATAAACTCAAGTAAATTAGTTGAGAAGAGCGTGACCAAATTTAGGGAGGTTCACCATGATCAGTTTCAATTCGAAATCAGCCAAATTCTTCCGTGTCGCCTTGCTCGGCAGCACAGCGCTCGCACTCGGCGTAAGCGCATCGGCCATGGCGCAAGATGCGCCCGCGGATGACGATTCCGCCAATGCCGAAATCATCGTGACCGCGCAAAAGCGGTCGCAGAATGTTCAGGATGTGCCAGTTGCCGTTTCGGTCATTTCCGGTGCAGCGCTTGAACAGCAGGGCGGCGTCAATATCGAGAATGCACAATATCTCGTCCCCAGCCTTAACTTCCGCAAGTCAGGTACTGCGCTTAACCAGTCGCTTTATCTGCGCGGCGTTGGCACCACGACTTTCTCCATCGGCGGTGAGCCTTCGGTCGGCACTGTGCTCGACGGCGTCGTCCTTGCACGCTCTGGTGAAGCGTTCAGCGATCTGGTCGACATCGAACGTATTGAAGTGCTTCGCGGGCCACAGGGCACCTTGTTCGGCAAGAATGCCAGTGCAGGCGTGATCAATATCGTCAGCCGCCGTCCTAGCGATACTTTCGGTGCCTCGGTTGAAGGCGGTTACTTCTTTGGTAATGGTCAGGAATATCGCGTACGTGGCGGCGTCGATGCGCCACTCTCCGAAAAAATCGGCGCGCGCGTCACTGGCTTTTATTCGAAATGGGACGGCAACATCCGCAACGAAACGCTTGGTCGCCGAGTCAACGGATATGAGCGTTACGGGTTCCGCGGTATCGTCGAAGCCAAGCCCAATGACAATGTTACGCTGACGTTGATTGGCGACTGGCGCAAATCGAACGACGATTGCTGTGCTGAAGTCATCGGTTCGCCAGCGCGCAATGCCGACAATTCGACATATGCAACTTTCGCCAGCCGTGCGGCAACAGCGCTGCCGCCACTGCTTGGCGACAAGACTCGCAGCGTGCGGCAGAACTTGCTGACTCAGGCGCTCGAAAAGGCATGGGGCGTTTCGTTCCAGGCGGATATCGAAAGCGACACCGGCCCGACCGTTACGTCGATCACTGCGTATCGCAAATATGACAGCAATGAGATCCGCGACGGCGATTTTTTAGCTTCGCCTTATCGGGACAACAGCAATCCGCTTGCTCCGGCTGGTATTAGCCAAAGCCACGATTTTGGTCCGCAGACCGGGGACACCTTCACCCAAGAATTGCGGCTGACATCGCAGACGGGTCAGTTCTTCGAATATGTCGCTGGCCTCTATTATTACAACGCGTCGCAGGAGCGTACCTTCACACGTGCCAACATCGCCTGCAGCGCCTCGACATTGCCGGTGCAGGGTGTACTGACGCCTTGCTCCACCGCGCCAGGTGCATCAACGCTGACTTTCCCGATCGGTACGGCCAACTTTGGCACGACATTCAAGAATATGGCTGCGTTCGGCCAAACGACGCTGAACTTCAGCGATCGTATCCGTGGTATCGTCGGGCTGCGTTACACGCATGACCAGCTGGACGGCTTCCACATCCGGTCTAACCCGGTCGCTGGCGCTGCGAACGCCAATTTCGATCAGGGTGTGTACAATGAGTATATCCGCCAGATCAATCTGGGGGCAACGCCTGCCGCGGCGCAGGCCGCTGCCGTGCTGCTTTCGAACGGTCAGCCGTTCCGTCAGAAAGTGACGAACAACAACTGGTCGGGCAAGGCCGGCTTGCAGTTTGACGTTTCGGACGACGTAATGGCGTACGCGACCTACTCGCGTGGCTATAAGGGCCCGGGTCTGAACATCTTCTTCAACCTGCAGTCGAACGGCACACCACCGCTCGCACCGGAAAGCGCAGACAGTTATGAAGGTGGTCTGAAAGCCACGCTTTTTGATGGTGCCATGACGCTTAACTTTGCGGGCTATTACGCAAAGTATAAAAACTTCCAGGCGAATAACCCGGATTTCGTCCTTGGCCAGCGTGTTACACGTTTCACCAATGCCGGAACGGTATCGACCCGCGGGTTCGAAGCCGATCTGCTCTATCGTCCGTCGAATGATTTTACGATTTCAGGCGGCGTTGCTTATACCGATGCAAAGGTGGACAAATTCCGTCTGCCACCTGGAGCGCCTGCAACCGACGAAATTCCAGTCGGAACGGTTTTGCCCTTCTCGCCAAAATGGAAAACATCGCTTGGCGGAACCTACACCATTCGTACTGGTGGGTTTGCCGATATCGAATTGGGTGCGCAGGGATCGTACCAAACCAAGCAATTGTCACTGCTGGTTGCGAGCCCGTTGATCCGCGACAATGGTACGATCAAATCTTATGGCCTGCTTGACCTGTCGCTGGCGCTGGTGGGTGCCGATGACAAATATCGCATCTCGTTCCTTGCAAAGAATGTGTTCGACACAAGCTTTGCTGCCTCGATCGTGGATGGCGGACCTTTGTCTGCTGGCAACACGGGGAGCTCCAGCTATCGCTATATCATTCCGCGCGAGGCCGACCGCTATTTCGGCATCAACGCCAAGGTCAATTTCGGCGGAAATTAAGCATCAGCCCTCAGGGTCGCGAAAGGGGCTGGAATCCATCACGGGTTCCAGCCTTTTTTTGTCATTTTGGGGAAACTTGCGAGGACGGGCGGTGCGAGACCAGTAGCAACCGACCCGTCCTGGCGAAGTGGGTGTTGAACATTAAACACTATGCACTGCCCGTGCCAGTTCGATAAAATAACGGTAAATCAGCTTTCTAGCGTATCTCCCAATTGGTTTCACGGCGGCTACTGTAAAATAGTTCGACAAAATACATCCCGACGCCGACCAACGACGTTTACAACTGTAATCGAATCGATTACGTCTGTAGTCGGAGAATCGAACATGTCATCAGAACGCATTAGTGACGCCGAACTGGCGATTATGGAAATCCTGTGGGAACAGGCGCCGCTCACGGCGACAGACGTTGCGGCCCGCTTGCCCGACGAGCGCGACTGGTCATTACCCACCGTCAAGACATTGCTTTCACGGTTGTTGGCCAAAGAGGCCATCGAGCATCGTGCCGAGGGGCGGCGTTTCTTCTATGCGCCGCGCATCGGTCGCGATGATTATGTGACGCATGAATCCAAACGGCTCGTTGATCGTCTGTTTGGCGGCCGCTTCATGCCGCTGTTCGCACATTTGGCCGAGCAAGATAAGCTCAGCGATGCCGATATCACCGAAATTGAAAGACTGCTGCAGGAGATGAAATCATGAACACTGACTTCATGGGCGCATGGTTGTTCGATACCTTATGGATCACGACACTGTTGATGGTTGCGGTTCTTCTCTTGCGCCGACCAGTAGCCAGAAATTTTGGCCCCGGCGTTGCTTATGCGTTGTGGCTTATCCCCGCCGCGCGCGTTTTGATGCCAACCATCGAGGGACCAGCGGTCGCTTCCGCCAACAGCAATCTCGCTGTGCAGGACACCGTCAGAGACTCAGTCCTTGCGGGTATGACGGCGACCGACCATGCGGTTGTAAGCAGCGCAGCGCACATACCAGCGGCGCCCACCATTGATTATGTGGTGCTTGGTCTGACGCTCTGGCTTGGCGGCGCGGTGCTTTTGTTCATCATCCAGATGATCAGATACGCTGCCATGCGCGACGATCTTTTGGCAGAGGCCACCGATGTCGCAACGGTTGATGGCATAAGGATCGTGGCGTCGGATCAGGTCGCAGGTCCACTCGCCTTTGGTCTTTTCAAACGTTTCATTGCCGTGCCGGAAAATTTTTCGAAGACCTTTTCGCCGGCAGAACGCGAACTCGCACTTGCCCACGAAATGGCGCACCATAAATCGGGCGACCTGTTTGCAAATCTCGCAGCTTATGGGCTGTTGTGCCTGTTGTGGTTCAACCCTGTCGCGTGGATGAGCTGGAGTGCGTTCCGCTTTGACCAGGAAGCGGCATGCGACGCGCGCGTCCTCGCCGGCAGGGACCCAAGCCAGCGCGAAATTTACGGGCGTGCGCTTGCACGGACCGCCTTTGACGGCGTGCCGACATTTGCGACCGCGCTCAATTCCCCAAAGACGGTCATTGAAAGATTGAGGAGACTAACAATGAATGACGCCAGCAAAACACGCCGGTGGATGGGCAAACTGGGCATAATGGCAACTGCCGCACTCGTCCTGCCGCTTACAGCCACCGTAGTTCCAGCATTACGGGCACAGGCAGCCGATACGGCTGCCAATGCCGAACCTGTTGCGCCAATTGCACCTGAAACGCCCGCCGCGCCCTATGCTCCGGCTGCTCCAGCAGAACCTGCTGCGCCCGCCGCACCCCCAGTCCCGGTCAAAATCGTGACGATTTCACTTGGCACCGTGACCGATGGCAAGGCGAAGGGAAAGAATGTGCAGAAAATCATGCGCAACGGCACGACCTTTGTGTTCCGCAGTGAGAAGCCATTGTCGGAAACTGAAATAGCAAAATTGATCGCCGATGCCCAAGAGGCGCGCGGCGAAGCTGATATCGCCATGATTGAGGCCGACAAGGCGCGTGGTGAGGCCGACAAGGCGATGGCAGAGGCCAATGGCGCGCAGGGAGAGGCAGATGCAGCTCGGGCGTCGGCTGACGTCGCGCGCGGCATCGCCGAAGGTAATCGCGTCCGCGCTATGCGCTTCGCATCAGCTTATGTGCCCGAAATTGACATCAAGGAGATCACCAAAAACTGTGCCGCCGGCCAGCCAGTGACCACAGATGTCCAGGGCTTTGGCGGGACCAACAAATCGCGGATCAAGCTTGTGATGTGCGGCAAAGGTCAGGCGCGTATTGCCAAGCTCGAAGCCATAAAGGGATTGCGCGAGGCCCGGAACGAAATTGGCAACGACAAGGATATGCCAGACGGCGTACGCAAAGATGTAGTGAAGCAACTCGATGTCCAAATCCGTAAGCTTGAGGCACAAAGCACTCAAGCCGACTAACAGGGAAACTGGCGCCGGGGTGGCCTGTGCTCCCCTATCTGGCAACCCGGTTGGGGCGGTATTCGAGAACCGCCCCTTTTTCTTTTGCCCAATATGCGCCATATCGCTTCGATGAAATGGCCCGACACGATCAAAGCCGGCGAGACGGAACAGCATGAGCCGCTGGTACGGCGGGTGCTGGCGCCAAATGCGTCGCCTTACACCTATACGGGCACGCAAACATGGATTGTCGGCAATAAGCATGACGTGGCCGTGATCGACCCGGGCCCTGTCGGCAGTGGCCAAAGCATCGGCGACCCAGCAGACATCCGCGGAGAGGGCCATGTCGAGGCGATATTGCGCGCAGTAGGCGATGCCAACGTCGCGGCCATCATGTGCACGCACACGCACCGCGACCATTCCCCAGCGGCAGCGCCACTCAAGGCAGCGACTGGCGCGCCAATCATTGGATGCGCGCCCCTGGTGCTCCGCGACGATGGGCCGCGCGCTGACAGCGCGTTTGACCCGGATTACTATCCTGACCGCATTTTGACCGACGGTGAAACAGTCTCAGGTGACGGATGGACAATTGAGGCCGTGACGACGCCCGGTCATACCAGCAACCATATATGCTTTGCGCTGCGCGAAAGTGGTGCATTGTTCACGGGCGATCATGTGATGAAATGGTCCACCAGCGTGGTCAGTCCGCCCGATGGCGATATGAGCGATTATATGGCGAGCTTGCAGAAACTATATGCGCGCGAAGATCGCATTTATTATCCGGCGCACGGGCCGGCGGTCGAAAATCCGCAGCAGCTTGTGCGCGGGATGATTGGACATAGGCGGCAACGGGAACGCCAGATATTGAACCTGCTTGAGGCAGGCGAAGGGCATGTGCCCAACATGGTTGCTGCTATGTATAAGGGCCTCGACCCGCGCCTGGTCGGCGCCGCGGGCCGGTCCGTTCTTGCGCATTTGATCGATTTACAAAATCAGGGCCGCGTGTCTGCACAAGGCGATGGGTGGCACTACGTGGCATAAACTTGAAGCGTCGACAAAGGCGTGGTACACAGCTTGAAGGTCGCGATGTCTCAAAAGGGGGGTACAGCGCATGGCTACTTTGGCTCCGGCACAACCGCAAATACGCGTGGCCGACACTTTTTTCCGCACGCTCGCCATATTGATGGCGCTCGTCATTGTTGCGGGTTTTTCATTACAGTTTCTCGCGGGCCGAAGCAGTTTTGGCGCGCGTCCGCTCGTTCATATACATGGCATTGCATTCATGGCGTGGGTTGGCCTGTTTGTTACGCAGGCCTGGCTCGGCACACATGGACCGCGCGCCTTACATCGTACGCTTGGGTGGATAGGGGCTGGCTGGATTGCTGTCCTTGTCGTGCTGGGTAGCTTGATCAGTATCGATGTAACCCAGCGCGGAACCGCACCGTTCTTTTTTCAGCCGCAAAACTTCCTGATTGCAAACCCGCTGTCCGCCATCGTGTTCGCAGCCCTGGCGTGGTCGGCGATCCTGCTACGGCGTCAGACGGATTGGCATATGCGCCTGCACATTTGCGCAATGGCATCGATTCTCGGACCTGGAATTGGCCGGTTGCTGCCCATGCCTTTGCTCATACCCTATGCATTTGAAAGTGCCGGCATTGCGAGTTTGGTGTTTCCAATTGCGGGCATCATCCATGACCGGCGCAAATATGGCCGCGCGCATCCAGCATGGTTCTGGGGAATAGCAGCAATCATTTCCGTCATTCCTGTCTCGCACTTGATCGCGAACTCGGCGCTAGGTGACGCCATTTATGCTGCGGTCACTGCCGGACATCCCGGCGCACAGGTTGCAGGGCTGGAATTTGCACCGCCGCCGGACTCACCGAAATAATGCCATAAGCATTTGCCCGGATAGTATTTGCAACTATCTTGGCTGTTATGACCACTCAACCACCCCAAAACTGGACGCTCCGCTTCGCAGCGATTGGCCTGCTCCTCCTGTCCGCCCTGTTGATTTGGTTGGCAGTGAACAGCCTCAGCGCGTGGCGCGACGGGCCGTCACCTGAAACTATTGCGAGCGCCAGTCTCACCGGCATTCGCGAACAAAACCGTCTGTCCGCCTTTGCAGCCAATTATGCCGCTGTGGTCACGACCGAACAGAAACGCTTCGGCCTCAGCGCTAAAAAGACGCTGATCATGCAGGGGCTGGTGCGCTACGAAGTCGACCTTGCTAAGCTGACGGAAGATGATGTCCGCTGGGACGCAGAATCGCAGACGCTTCGTGTCAAAATTCCCCCAATTGAAGTCGCGCCGCCGCAAATCGACCTGAATTCCATTCAGGAATATGGCGAAAACGGCCTTCTGCGCGCCTTCACCGATGTGGACGACATTTTGGATGAGGCCAATCGTTCCAAGGGTCAGGCGGAGCTGGTTCGGCAGGCAAAAGGCCCCGTGCCAATGAGATTGGCCCGCGATGCTTTCAAACGCGCAGTGGCACAGAATTTCCAGGCACCGTTGCGCGCCGCCGGGATCAATGCAAAAGTTGAGACTTATTTCGCGGACGAAATCGGTGGGGACGTGTCTACCCGTTGGGATCTTTCCACGCCGCTACAGGAAATTGTAAAAGGTCAGCAAAAAGGGCAGTAAAGGCAAAATGCTGGCCTTGTTTCGTCGCCAAATATCGACCACATAGGCGTTGAAACAAGCTGCCGACACAAGCTCGGCGATGCAAAGGTACCAAAGCATGAATGCGCCCACGAACCGTGAAAACCTGCAAGGTCTCGATCTGCTTGCCGAAATCAGCCGGCTGAAAAAGGAACGCAATGCCGTCATTCTTGCGCATTATTACCAGAAGCCGGAAATTCAGGATTTGGCCGACTTTGTCGGAGACAGCCTTGAACTCAGCAAGCGCGCGGCGGAGACTGACGCCGATGTGATCGCATTTTGCGGTGTCAAATTCATGGCTGAAACGGCAAAGATTTTGAGCCCTGAAAAAACTGTCATATTGCCTGACATGGCCGCTGGCTGTTCATTGGAGGACGCTTGCCCCCCAGGCAAATTCAGGGCCTTCCGCGCGGCACATCCTGATCACATCGCATTGACCTACATCAACTGCTCCGCCGAAGTGAAAGCACTGTCCGACATTATCGTCACGAGCAGCAGTGCCGAGACCATCTTAAGTCAGATACCGCCGGAGCAGAAAATCATTTTCGGCCCTGACCGGCATCTCGGCGGCTATCTCAGCCGCAAATTCAATCGTGAAATGCTTTTATGGCCGGGCGTATGCATCGTGCACGAGGCATTTTCCGAAACCGAGCTGCTGAAACTCAAGGCGCAGTATCCGGGCGTTCCGGTCGCTGCGCATCCCGAATGCCCGCCGCACATCATTGACCATTCGGATTATGTCGGCAGCACCAGCGGCATATTGCAATATGCGCAAACGATGGAAGGCGACACGCTGATCGTCGCGACAGAACCGCATATCATTCACCAGATGGAAAAGGCCGAACCTAACAAGACATTCATAGGGGCGCCGGGCGCCGACGGAAACTGTTCGTGCAATATCTGCCCCTATATGGCGCTGAACACGCTGGAGAAACTGTATCTGGCGCTGCGCGATCTGTCGCCACAGATCGAACTCGACGAAACGGTCCGGCTGGGCGCAAAGAGAAGCCTCGACAGAATGCTCGAAATGGCAAGCGGAACCGTGGGTCGAGGTGATCTCGGAAGAGCTTAACTTTTCTCTGTTTCCGTAAATTTGGATCGTAATCGATCTATCTTGCGCTGGCACTGGCGGAATGCTTGAGCTTCCGGCCGGATATCCACGTCGGCGGTCTCATAACCGGCCTGCCTTTGCAACAGCGCCATCAACATGTCGATGTCTTCCTGGTCGATCTGAGGCGCCGGACGTAATTTTACAATCCTGTGCGCAACATTACTCTCGCCGATAAGCTGCAACTGGCGATAAAAGGACATTGCGAAATACGCGGCCACGGCGGCCGAGAAATAGCCAATCCAGCTAAGCATCCAACGGATGTTCCGGCCGATTTGCTGTGCCAATTCGCCGGAGACCGCCAGATCATAAGCTTCACGCGACATTAAGACAAAGACTGTCCCCAAGATCGAAACGCGCAACACTGCTGACACTTGTGCGCGAAGGCCAGAAGATTGTTCCGCCACGGCGGCACGAATGGCAAACCACAACACCATGGCACCCATCCCCACGGAAACTATCCGTTTCGCGTCAAGGAAATGCTGGACTTCATAAGGATTTAATACGGCCCTAGCAGACAGTGCCGCATAGGTGACAACCGCAAAGACAGCAGCGTACCGGAAAACCTGCAGGTAATTTTGGTCTCCGCTGGAGGGGGTATTTTCGTGCAGTTCAATCATGTCAGTTTTGCCAGCATATGAGCCGCACTCCAAGATACTCCGGACGATTTGCCTTAACACCGCAATGGGGTGGAGAGTTCCGCTTTTCGACGAACGGCGCTGAATATTAGTTCATCCTGAAACCATTTGTTGCGTCATTCGTTATTAAAGCATGTTCCAAACAGTTTCTGCAATCAATCATCCGCTGGTGTCGGCGTTTCAGGCGTTTGTGCGCGATCCCCTTTTCCCATGTGTAGGGGCAAAGGCCGCATTATCGAAAGAACAGATGACGTTCGTCATTGCGCGAGACATTACATCTGCCTGGGATGATTTAGAGATCCATGCGCAGGTGCGGGCTCTAGTTGACCTATATAGACAAAATCGCGCGCCATTTCGTTCGCTTGCCGTTATCTTTGAAGACGATGCTGTTCCAGATGAATTGGCATTTGAGCAATATTTGTGGGAACGCCTGCAATCATTGAGCGACAAGGATGTGTGGTTGGGCCAGGAGCAAGATGCTCGCGTGGCGCATGATCCTAAACATCCTGAATTTTCGCTGAGTTTCGGGGGTGAGGCGTTTTTTATCGTAGGACTTCATCCGCAGGCCAGCAGGCCAGCGCGCAGGTTCATGCGTCCAACAATGATCTTCAACCTGCATGATCAGTTCGAGCTTTTACGCGAGTCAAACCAGTATGAAAAATTGCGCGCTTCCATTCTTGACCGGGACGTCAAATTTGCCGGGAATATAAACCCGATGTTGGCAAAACACGGTGAGGTTTCGGCCGCACGCCAGTATAGCGGCCGGGCAGTTGAAAGTAGCTGGAAATGCCCATATCAGCGCGCTGCTACCCATCCCGATTTGGAGCTATTTGATGCCATCACTGATTGAGCCGAGGTCTGGCGTAGCGTTCACGATTAACCGCGGAGATATCCTGACCGTCACTGACCCAAATGGCGAACAGGTTGCGGATCTTCTAGCCTTTCAACAAGGGGATATCGGTGAAGTCATCTCGTCGGGACGGACGCTGGATTATGCCAGCCGACTGTTTTTAACGACGGGAGACCTGTTATATTCTAACCGAAGCAACGTGATGTTGGAAATCATTTCGGACGATGTGGGACGGCATGATTTTCTGCTGACGCCATGCAGCAAGGATACGTTTCGGATCATTTACGGAGACACCGATCCCCACCAAGGGTGCTTTGGCAATCTGGCAGGGGCGCTTTCGCCTTTCGGCATTACTGAAGATATGATTCCAGTTGCATTCAACTGCTTTATGAATGTGGCCGTCGATGGCAGCACTGGCGCCCTGAGCGTGGATCCCCCTTTGAGCAAGGCTGGCGATAGCATGCGTTTTCTGGCCCATGCCGATTTGATTATAGGTCTTACCGCCTGTTCGGCACTGCAATCCAACAACGGGTCGTTCAAGCCAATCCAATATGATATTGAGCCTGTCGCTTGAACGGGTTGGGTGCGCTTTCAGGCGATCTTGACCTCACAAGAGACCACAATGCAGGTGCGGCGGCAAAACTCCGGATCAACCTGTGTTATCTGTTCCGGCATCAAAGACTGGCCAATCTAGACAATCCAAAAACATTTACGGAACTTGTTCAGCGGCGAAAGCTTCAAAATCGGGACATGCGCATGATCACGCGCGCCGACAAGGTTGCGGTGAAGGCACATGTAGCAGATGTGTTAGGCGCAGATTGGGTTACGCCCACCATATGGCACGGCACGACCTTGCCCGACCGGCCCAATTGGACCGATCCATTTGTGGTAAAATCGCGTCACGGCAGCAACCAGACTATTTTCGTTCGCGATGAAAATTTTGACTGGGCCGCCTTGTGCGCGCGCGCTGCCAAATGGGGACGGCGAGCCTATGGCCAATGGCTGGACGAATGGCTTTATAGCCAAATTCCGCGCGGCATATTGGTTGAACCATTTATAGGCGCGCAGGGACAGCTACCAATCGATTATAAAATATATGTGTTCGGCGGCGTGGCAACGCATATCCAGGTTCATCTTGAGCGCGAAGTTGGCCACCGCTGGATGGTGTTTGACCGCAATTGGAATCGGGTGTCGGCTGTCACGCAAGATGAAGATCCAGCTTCGCCCAAATCGCTTAGCCGGATGCTCGAAGCGGCAGAATTGCTGTCGCGTGGATTTGATTTTGTACGATGCGATTTCTATGAAGTTGGTAGCCAGCCCCTTTTTGGCGAAATGACATTTTACCCAGGTTCAGGTCTCGACAAGTTCAATCCCGTAGCTCTTGATGCAGAATTTGGCCGATATTGGCTGGCCGCTGGGGGGCTTTAGCGCAAGTGGAGCTGTCGCGTTGAACTTACGTTCGTCTCCCATTATCGCAGCTTCGCAAATATACACTCGCCATCACCGTTATATCGATATAATACAGCGAACCGATGCTCTTCTGGCGCTCCTCTTCTGACATTCCTTCGGATATCGATGGTCGGCTAGCCGCTTTCGACCAAAGCTATGCGCAGCGCTTTCCCGATGATCCGCAGCCTTGGAACAACACCGCGCCTGTTCCGGCCAAACGATTGCTCTTGGGCAAAACACGCTGGTGGTGGGTCGTGCGTGGCAGCGCTGCTATTCTCGCCTTATTCTTCGTGATTTTGCTGTGGCTTGCGGTTACGGCACCGCTGTCAAAGTCGCTGCAGCCAATTGCTCCGCCGCGCATCACGCTGCTGGCTTCCGACGGTACCCCAATCGCCCGCAACGGGGCGATTGTCGACGCGCCCGTCGATGTCAGCAAATTGCCGCCGCATGTTGTTCAGGCATTCCTGTCAATCGAAGACCGGCGTTTCTATTCGCATTGGGGCATTGATCCACGCGGGTTGGCTCGTGCAGCCTGGTCGAATGCCTTTGGCAGCAGCATGACTCAGGGTGGCAGCACGATTACCCAGCAGCTGGCCAAGTTCACGTTCCTCACACCTGAGCGAAGCCTGACGCGCAAAGGACGCGAGATGCTTATCGCGTTCTGGCTGGAGGCACGGCTGACGAAGGACGAGATACTGGAGCGCTATCTGTCAAATGTCTATTTTGGCGATAATGTGTACGGATTGCGCGCGGCGTCTTTGCATTATTTCTACCGCCAGCCGGAACGCCTGACCTTAAGCCAGGCCTCGATGCTGGCCGGTCTTGTGCAGGCCCCATCGCGCTTGGCCCCAACCAAGAACCCAGAACGCGCAGCAAAGCGGGCCCGGCTCGTTCTGAGGGCAATGGTCGCCAATAAGGTCATCACGCAGGCAACGGCTGATGCAACGCCTGTGGCACGGCTGGATGTCCGTGTGCGCGAGACATTGCCGACAGGAACCTATTTTGCCGACTGGGCCTTGCCACAGGCACGATTGCTGACCGAAAGCGGCTATGCCGATGTCCGGATGACGACGACGCTGGATGCGCGTTTGCAGAATATTGCCCGCAAGGTCGTGGCCCGTTCTGGCGTTGGCAGCGCGCAAATTGCCTTATTAGCGATGCGGCCCAATGGCGAGGTTGTCGCGATGGTTGGCGGCAAAAGCTACAAGGATTCGGCTTTTAACCGCGTGACTCAGGCAAAAAGGCAGCCGGGTTCGACCTTTAAGCTGTTCGTATATCTGGCGGCAATTCGCAATGGCATGACGCCGCAGACGTTGATTGCAGATACGCCAATCAACGAAGGGGCCTATCGCCCCAAAAATTCGGGTCAGCGCTACCGCGGCGATATTACGCTTGAACAGGCATTTGCCCAGTCGAGCAACGTCGCATCGGTGCGGCTGTACCAGAAAGTCGGTGGGAAAGAGGTGGAACAAGCTGCGCGCGATCTTGGAATCCGCAGCACGCTGACACTTGACCAAAGCCTTGCGCTCGGCAGTTCGGGAGTCACGCTGATGGAGCTGACATCCGCTTATGCCGGTGTCGCCGGGAACCAGTGGCCAGTTGAGCCGCATGCGTTCAAGCGCGAAGAGCAAGGCTGGGTCGAGTGGCTGTTTTCGGGCCCGCGCGCCTTTAGTGGACGTACGCACGGAATGCTGCTCGATCTGCTGGGTGCAACGGTGAAAGACGGCACTGGACGTGCGGCCCGATTGTCCATTCCTGCTTATGGCAAAACCGGCACCAGTCAGGATAACCGCGACGCGTTGTTTATTGGCTTTGCGGGCGATCTCGTGGTTGGCGTCTGGATTGGCAATGACGACAATACCCCACTGCGGGGCGTCAATGGCGGCGGTCTGCCGGCCCGCATCTGGCGTGATTTCATGGCGCAGTCCATTCGCAATGCTGCGCCTGTTGCCGCGCCCAAGCCGCGCAAGGCGCCTGACCCCGAGGGGCCCATTGAACCGCTCGATTTGCCCGATTTGCCCGAAATGCCGGTCGACATCAGGAACACAGACGTGCGGATAGATGAGGGACAAGGCGTAACTGTAAACACCGAAGTCGGCGGCGTGCCGCTTGAAATAAAGCTCGATCGCGAGGGCGCGAGGGTGCAATCTGCGCCGCCAGCAGAACGCCCCGCGCCGGAGCCGCGGTGATGCGCAGTTTTGTAGTTGTGGACAATGTCATGCGATTAATGGCGGCGCTGCTTCTGTTGCTTGCACCCATGATGAGCGTCCCGGCGTTCGCCGACGCAAGCGATATAAGCGCTGCATCGCGCAGCGTTGTCCGTGTGGTTGTGTTCAGCTCGGCCGAAGGCCAGCAGACGGTTGTCAGCATTGGTTCTGGCGTTGCGGTCGCCCGCGACAAAATTGTCACCAACGCCCATGTCGTCGAAATGGCCAAGGGCGATGACAGCGTGCAGATTGTTATCGTTCCCTCTGATGGGGCACAAAGTTACCGCGCCGTGGTTTCCGCCAGCCTGCCCGCCAAAGATCTGGCGCTGCTTCAGTTGACATCTGGCGCTATGGTGCCTGCGAGCATTTTTGCAGGGACCATCGCCGACGGTGCAGATGTTTTCGCCATTGGCTATCCTGCCAGCGTGGACATTGCGCTGGAGCAAAGCGAAGCTGACGTCCTTCGCCCGCAGCAACCTGTGAAGACTCGTGGAACTGTATCATCGGGCCGCACGTCAAAGACGGTTGAGTCGTTGCTGCATACCGCTCCCATCGCACCAGGCAATAGCGGCGGACCCATTGTCGATGCTTGCGGCCGGGTTTTGGGCATTAACAGCTTTGGATCCGTGCCAACCGATGGAGGCGCAGAATTCTATTTCGCCATATCCGCGCGCGAACTGTCGTCGTTTTTGACCAATCGCGGTGTCGAATTCCGGTCGGTGCGCGGCGATTGCCGCTCGGTAGCGGAATTGACGCGCGCTGAGGCAGAACTCGAGGCATCGACCCGAGCGAAGATGGAAAAGGAAGCGCGTGTGGCCGCTGAACTGCAGCGCAGCCGTGAAGGTAAAGTGCGCAGCGACGCCGAGCACGCAGTCATCGGTGCGCGCGAAAATCATTTGGCGCTTGCTATGGTGCTGCTGGTAATGAGCGCAATGGCCGGCGGCGCCGCTTGGCAGTTTGCAGAACGCGAGCAGCGCGACCGGTTCAAGGCGGCGACTGCTGCAGGCGTATTGTTGTTCGCAACGGCAATAGGCATTTTTGCGGCGCGGCCGTCATTCAACGAAGTGGATGACCGTGTACGCGCGGCTTTAACGGCCGATGCGCCAGATACAGTGACAGGCAAGAAAGTCGGCAGTGTTGATAAAACGGTGACAAAAACCTGCATCCTGCAACCCCAGCGCAGCCGTGTCACCCTGTCCGATACTACCGACGTGAAATTTACATGGCAAAAAGACGGATGCGTCAACGGGCGCACCCAATATGTCGACAGCGGGGGCCGTTGGGTCCGAAGCTTCGTCCCCAATAATGACGCCCAGATATCGGTCATCAGCTATGCGCCAGACACCGATATCTACCGCATTGAACGCTTCTTGCCGGGCAATGACGCCATGGTCTCTGCGCGTGAGGCCCGTCAACTATATGATGTCAAAACCTGCACTGCGGATCCTAGCCAATTGACGAATATTGACAATATGAACAAGACCATTGCCGCCCAGCTTCCCGCCGCCCCGAACGAGATATTGCTGTTCACCTGCTCGGGCGGCTGAATCGTGCATTGTGCACGGGGACATTCAGCTTATTGTGTCGCAATGACCCGACCCTTGTTGTACCTGCTGTTGCTGATGTCAGCAACACTCGCTGGCTGTTCCGAAGGAGTGGATAACGAACGGGTCCGCATCGACGTCATTGAGGACCGGCCACGTCCCTTCAATGTGTCTGCTACGCCGTTGCCCTTGGCCTCCGCCTATCTGCGCGCGGCCACTGCCCAAGGGCTCGTCATCTTCGATGAAAAAGGCAGGGTGGCACCGGGCTTGGCAAACCGGTGGATCGTCACCGAAGATGGCATGAGCTATATTTTCCGGCTGAACAAGACGCAATGGAATGACGGGCGAGTCCTGGAATCGCAGGAGGTTGCTCGGCTGCTGACTGTGCGTATTCGGGAATTGGAAAAAGGCGCCCTTGGCGCGGAACTTGGCGTCATTGACCGCGTCGTCGCTATGACGGGCAAGGTTGTCGAAATCCGGTTAAAGGCACCAATGCCTTATTTGCTTGAGTTGCTGGCATTGCCGGAATTCGGGCTTCTGAGCAAGGGGGCTGGCTCAGGCCCGATGCAAGCAAGGAAATTCGGACAGGCGATGCAATTGCGGCGGAACGAAACAGATGCCGAAGGCGCGCAAAGCTTGGGAAATGCTGTCGTGACATTGCGGCGTGGTGCGGCATCGCTTGTACTGGCGCGTTACATGCTTGGGCAAACCGATCTTGTCGAAGGTGGGCGGTTTGAGAGCTTTCCTTTGTTGGATGCTGCAAAAATCAGAGCGGACGAAATCTCGTTCGATGCGGTTCCGGGATTATTCGGCTTGCAAGTCGTTGGCAGTGGCCCGTTTTTGGCAGATAGGGATAATCGTGCTGCAATCGCCATGGCAATTGATCGGCCCAAATTGCTAACGGCTTTCGACATTGTCGCCTGGCGAGAAACCGTCACTCTGGTGCCCGAAAGCTTACCCAATCGTGCGGACATTCCACGCCCCTCCTGGGCTTCCCCTTCGATGGACGAACGCAAGTCATCTGCCGCAGCAACTGTTGCTGGATGGAAAAACGCAAACGGTGATATCCCCACGCTGCGTGTGGCGTTGCCGCGTGGCTATGGCAGCCGGATATTCTTTGCGCGGCTGCGGGCTGATCTTGCGCCCATCGGAATCGATGTTGAACGCGTGACGCCGGATCGGCCACATGATCTTCGACTCATTGACATGACTGCCGAACAATCCAGCCCGGCCTGGTATCTGGATCAGCTTTCGTGCAAGCTGGCAACGATATGCAACGAACGTGCGGACGCGATTGTTGCCGAGGCCCGATTGGCCAGCGATATCGCTGAGCGCGCGCGTTTGTTGGGTGATGCCGAGACGGAATTGCAGTCTACGGTCGCCTTCATTCCGATCGCTAACCCCTTGCGTTGGTCTGTTGTCAGACCCGGCCTTTTGGGACATTTTGCCAATGGCCGTGGGTGGCACCTGTTGCAATATCTCGGGCGGGACCCGACATAGGCGAAAAGGAGTACGAAACGTGCCTATTTCGCAGGAACAATTTGCGCAGATTGCCAAGGATTTGCCCGGAATGGGCAATGATCCCCATTCGGTGCGCGCCCGTGTCGAAGCGCTGGAAAAGCTGCTTGAGCGCGCTTTTGTCATTCCCGGTACAAAGATTCCATTCGGTCTCGACAGCGTGATTGGACTGGTGCCTGTTCTCGGTGATGTCGTGACCGCGGTCATGGGTGGGTATATGGTTTGGGAGGCGCGCAATCTGGGCATGTCCAAATGGCAATTGATCCGGATGACTGCCAATGTCGGTATTGATACCGCAATTGGAGCGATCCCCTTTGTCGGAGACGCATTTGACCTTGTCTGGCGTTCAAACAGCAAGAATCTGCGGATCATCAAAAAGCATCTGGACCGGCACCATCCTGCCACACGGATTATTGAGCGCTAACGGCCCCTCCAGATCTTAATTGCCGTCCTGGCGGGCGCCAGCCGGTTGAATGCAGGGCATGACCTGGGTTTGAAATCACGCCCGAGACAGATACGGACTTCTTCCAGCCAGCCGTTGCGCGACGTCTTTACCGTGACGGCACTGGATGGCAGGCCTTCATTATACTCTGCAAATCTTTCGGCCAAGATTCCAACGGTCAACGGCGTCCCGCGTTCGGGTTCGCGCGAGAGGCGTGCCATGTCTGGAAATTCAATGGCATTGAACAACAGACGCGCGGCCGCAAAATAGGCCTCGGGGGTCTTTGCCATGCATGTGCCGTGCTTTGCCCATTGATGTTGCAATAACTGGGGCGACGGGCTGAGGCAAATATTCTCAGTGACCAATCGCCGTGGCAAAACACCAACCGTCCGACAAAATTGCGGGTAATTTGGCCCTTTTGCTTCAGGCCAAAGACCATGCAGGACAAATCCGAAATCGCCGATTTCGCCAGAACATTGGAACCGGGCATTTGGAGCACGTTCCTGACCGCGGCAATGCTCGGGGCTCCAGCTCAGCACCAGCATATATCCATTGACCGCCGTCCGGCGCACCTGGTTGGGTGCTGGCATTTCCAAAGCAGGGCGCGGCAAAAACTTCGGCGACTGGCATTGCCATCCTTGCGCCATGAGCGGGGCTGGCTGGAAAGCAACTACCGCACATGACATGGCAAGACACTTAAGCCTGCGCAAAGTCCAAACCGATATCTGCCGCCGGTGCGCTTTGGGTAAGCCGACCGACAGAGATGTAGGTCACGCCGGTTTCCGCCTTGGCGCGAATGCTTTCCAAAGTTACGCCGCCTGATGCCTCGGTCGGTACACGTCCGGCAACGATCCTTACCGCCTCACGCAGCATTTCAGCGTCCATATTGTCCAGCAGCAAATGGCTGGCTCCGGCAGCAAGCCCTGGCTCGATCTGGGCGATTCTGTCGACTTCCAGTATGATGCGGTCAATGCCTGCGTCCTTGGCGCGTGCAACGGCTTGCGCAACGCCGCCAGCAACAGCGACATGATTGTCCTTGATCATGGCCGCGTCCCAAAGCCCCATTCGGTGGTTGGTGGCGCCACCCATGCGGGTTGCGTATTTTTCGAGAAGCCGAAGCCCGGGAAGCGTTTTCCTTGTATCCAGAAGGATACAGCCAGTCCCTGCGATGGCATCGACATATTTGCGTGTCAGCGTCGCAATACCTGACAAATGCTGCACGGTGTTGAGCGCGGACCGTTCTGCGGTCAACATTGCCCGCGCATTTCCCATAAGACGCATAAGGTCAGTGCCTGCAGGCACCTGTGCGCCTTCTTCTGCGTGAATCTCATATTCCATATTGGGGTCGAGCGACTGAAAAAAGGCAAGCGCGATGGGCAAGCCAGCGACGACAATGGCGTCGCGGCTGTCCATGACGCCGCCAAACCGGACATTGGCCGGGATAACGCTTTCCGAAGTGACGTCTTTGCCCGATGGTCCAAGGTCTTCGGCCAGCGAGGCGCGGACAAAGACGTCCATGTCAAAATGGGGAATGTGAAAGACCATGAGGATATTGTCCGGCTAGGCTTGATTATATCGGCTAACCATCACGCATAGGTGCGTTCGCCAAGCGCAGCAATTGCTGATGCGCGTTCAAAACGTAAAAGATGGCAGCTCAAAGGGTCGTCAGTAGCCCATCAGACTCATGACTTCCTTGCGGCTTGACTGATCGTCCAGAAAGCAACCGATCAGCTTTGACGTTACCATACCAACGCCGTGCACCTTCACACCGCGCCCGGTCATGCAACCATGCTGCGCCTCGATAACGACTGCAACGCCTTCGGGCTTCAGATTTTCCCAGATGCAGTTCGCAACTTCTGCGGTCAGTCGCTCCTGAACCTGAAGCCGCTGCGCAAACCCGTGCAACACGCGCACAAGTTTTGAAATACCTACGACCCGGTCGGTCGGCATATAGGCAATCGATGCCTTGCCAATGATGGGCGCCATATGGTGCTCGCAATGTGACTGGAATGGAATGTCCTTCAACAGAACAAGTTCGTGATATCCGCCAACCTCTTGGAACGTCCGAGACAAATGAGTCGCGGGATTTTCCGCATAGCCAGAGCAATATTCGCGCCATGCCCGTCCCACCCGCGCCGGGGTGTCAAGGAGGCCTTCGCGCTCCGGATCATCACCTGACCAGCGAATAAGTGTGCGAATGGCGTCCTGAACCTCTTCAGGGACGACGATCTTGCCGTTTTCACCAATTTCATCTTGATAATGGATATGCGCGATTGGAAACACCTTCTCGGGCTTGTTCATCTTAAGGCTCCGGCGAGCCAACTGCCCGCATCTTCACCCGCCAAAATAAGTCCGCCCGCCTCATTTAACTATACGGACAATAACCCATAGGCTTCAGGCTGCAAGTTATGTTCGGCTGTTCGTTGCGTCATGTCACTGCCCAATACCAATGATCTTGCCGTCCGCCTTTGGGTATCAACCGATAGCCTGCCCAGTCTTCGCCCAATCCGCCAGGAAGCCTTCGATACCCTTGTCGGTCAGGATATGCTTGAAAAGGCCCTTGATCACCGATGGCGGCGCCGTCATCACGTCCGCACCGATTTTCGCTGCTTCAAGCACATGGATACCGTGGCGGACGCTGGCGACAAGGATCTCGGTTTGAAAAGCGTAATTGTCGTAAATCAGCCGAATGTCGCTGATCAACTGCATGCCGTCAAAGCCGTTATCGTCATGGCGCCCGACAAATGGCGACACAAAAGTCGCGCCGGCTTTCGCGGCCAAAAGTGCCTGATTGGCGGAAAAGCACAAAGTTACGTTCACCAAAGTGCCTTCGGATGTCAGCTTTTTGCATGTCTTCAGCCCGTCGATGGTCAACGGCACCTTGATGCACACATTGTCGGCAATTTTGCGGAGAATTTCGGCCTCCTTCATCATCGTCGGATGGTCAAGTGCAACGACCTCCGCTGAAACCGGACCGTCGGTCAGCGCACAAATTTCGCGAGTCACTTCAATGAAATCGCGGCCCGATTTGGCGATCAACGTCGGGTTTGTGGTCACCCCATCCAGCAAACCTGTGGCGGCCAGATCCTTGATGTCGGCAATGTCGGCGGTATCGGCAAAAAATTTCATGGCGCTTTATCCTGAATGGAGATTCGGTCCATTGCCTCTTGGCAAAATTGCCGATGAAATAACAGGGCATAAAGCCCGCGCCGAATGTTTCATCGAGATGGTGACGCTGGCGGCATGATTGCCTATATGCCCGTGATGAGCCCGCCCACCAACCGCGTCCGTGTCGTCCTGCTGACGCAAGCCATTGGCCCACTGGATTATCGCTTGCCCGCCGATATGCATGCAGGGCCTGGATCAGTGGTCATGGTTCCGCTTGGACCCCGAAAATTGCCGGGTGTCATCTGGGATAACGACGTTTTTGGTGACGAGGCTGTCGATGCAAGCAAGCTGCGTTCAGTGCTTGAAGCCGTCGAATGCCACCCAGTCGGGCCGGGGCTGCGCCATTTGGTTAACTGGGTGGCGGATTATTATGTCACAGGCCACGCGGCGGTGCTGCGCATGGTTTTGGCCTCGTCTGCTGCATTTTCGACATCGGGCACCATCACCGAATATCGCCGAACCGGCTTTGAGCCAGCGCGGCTAACACCGCAGCGCGCGGCGGCGCTTGATGCGCTTGAAGGCGCGCAGGGATTGGTGCGCGAACTGGCAGCCGAAGCTGGCGTCAGCGACGCTGTCATCCGCGGGCTGATCAAAGCGGGCGCATTTGAACCTGTGACCATCAGCGTCGATTCGCCCTTGCCCGAACCGCATGCCGACTTTGCCGCGCCGCAACTGAACCCGGCGCAATCGGTGGCGGCCAAGGCGATGGTTGATGCCGTCCGGACAGGTGGATTTGACACCTTCGTCCTTGATGGCGTGACTGGGTCCGGCAAGACCGAGACCTATTTCGAGGCAGTTGCCGAAGCGATCCGGCTCGGCAAGCAGGTGCTGGTCTTGCTGCCTGAAATTGCGCTCACTGCGCCTTTTCTTGCCCGGTTTGAGGACAGGTTCGGCGTTGAGCCAGCTGTCTGGCACAGCAATCTGCGTTCGACCCAGCGCCGCCGTGTGTGGCGGGCGGTTGCCGATGGTAGCGCCAAGGTGCTCGTCGGTGCCCGCTCGGCCTTGTTCCTGCCCTTTGCCAATCTGCGGTTGATCATCGTCGACGAGGCGCATGAAACCAGTTTCAAACAGGAAGACGGCGTGCGTTATCATGCCCGCGATGTCGCCGTGATGCGGGGCCGTTTCGAAGGCTTCCCGGTGGTCCTGGCCTCAGCGACGCCAGCGCTTGAGTCACGTCATATGGTGGCGATCGGGCGCTATAAGGGACTCGAGATCCCCTCGCGCTTTGGCGCGGCCAAGATGCCCGAGATCAAGGCGATCGACCTGACGCTTGATGCCCCCGACCGGCAGCACTGGATCGCGCCGACATTGTTGAAGGCGCTGGAAGAACGGGTCGAGCGCGGCGAGCAAAGCCTGTTGTTCCTCAACCGGCGGGGATATGCGCCGCTGACCCTGTGCCGCACCTGCGGACACCGGTTTCAATGCCCGAACTGTACAAGCTGGATGGTGGAGCATCGGCTGGTGCGCAGGCTGGCTTGCCATCATTGCGGGCATGTCATGCCGCCTCCTGAAGAATGCCCTGAATGCGGCGAGAGCGACAGCTTGGTCGCTTGTGGCCCGGGTGTCGAGCGCATCAGTGACGAGGTCAATCGCTTGCTGCCCAACGCGCGCACCATCGTTGCCACCTCCGATACCTTATGGTCGCCCGAAAAGGCGGCGGAGTTCGTATCGCGCGTCGAAAGCAAGGCAGTCGACATCATCATCGGTACGCAACTGGTGACCAAGGGCTATCATTTCCCCGAGCTCACTTTGGTCGGGGTCATTGACGCCGATCTGGGGCTTGAGGGCGGCGATCTGCGCGCGGCGGAACGGACATTCCAGCAGATTGCGCAAGCCGCAGGACGCGCAGGGCGCGGGGAAAAGCCTGGCGAGGTGTTTATCCAGACACGCAATCCCAACCATCCGGTAATAGCGGCTCTGGTTGCGGGCGACCGCGATGCCTTTTACGATGCCGAAACCGAACAGCGCAAATCAGCCGGCGCGCCGCCCTTTGGCCGCTTTGCCGCGATCATCATTTCGTCAGAGGACGAACGTGAGGCGATCGAGGCCGCGCGCGCGGTCGGCGGCGCTGCGCCGCAGGTCGAAGGGATGCATGTCTATGGACCTGCGCCAGCGCCGCTTGCGATGCTGCGCGGCCGCTACCGCCAGCGTTTGCTGGTCCACGCCCAACGATCAGTCGAGGTCCAGACCATCATTCGCGAATGGCTAGGCGGCCTGCAATTTCCGCGCGGAGTTCGGGTGGGTGTCGACGTCGATCCTTATAGCTTCCTATAAGCGGTTGCCTGCCGCGCGTCGGCTTGGCCAAATAGCGGATTTACCTGCCGCTTCTTATGTTGCATCCTGCCTTCAAAATAACGGGGGGATGCATCATGACTAAGTTGATTTGGGCTGTCTTGCTAAGCACGGCATCGGCCACCAGCGCCTTTGCGCAAGAGGCGAAGCCTGCCTCGGACGCCACGATCGCCGCACAACGCAGCGCCGCTGCGCAATTGCCTGCCGAAGACGGTCGTGACCTCGATTTTGCCGATCGCGGCTTTATCGGCACGCTGGCTGATCCCGTTATCACCAACAAGGATGGCAAGCCCGTCTGGAATCTCGGCGCCTATGACTGGATGGCGGACGGCAAATCCCCCGACACCGTCAACCCAAGCCTGTGGCGGCATATGGAGATATTGCGCAAGCACGGCCTCTTTGCGGTGACGGACAATATCTGGCAGGTGCGCGGTTTCGACGTGTCCAACATGACCATCATTAAAGGCCAGACGGGCTGGATCATCATCGACCCGCTGACGAGCCGGGATACCGCAGCGGCCGCGATGAAGCTGGTCAATGACAAGCTCGGTACGCGGCCCGTGACCGCGGTCATCTACAGCCACAGCCATGGCGACCATTTCGGCGGAGTCCGCGGCATCGTCAACGAGGCCGATGTGAAGGCCGGCAAAGTCGCCATCATTGCGCCCGAACATTTTCTGTCGGAAACGGCATCCGAAAATGTGATGGCGGGTCCAGCGATGGGCCGGCGCGCGACGTTCCAGTTCGGCAGCAATCTTGCGCCAGGTCCGCAAGGGCAAATGGGCAGCGGTATTGGCAAGGGGATTGGCGGCGGGGACATCACGCTCATTTCGCCCACAATCGACATTCACAAAACCGGCGAATTGCGCGAGGTCGACGGCGTGACGCTTGAGTTCCAGATGGTGCCGCAGTCCGAGGCGCCTGCCGAAATGAACGTCTATCTGCCAGCCTCGCGGACATTTCTGGCCGCGGAGATTGCGACCTGCTCGTTGCATAACATCCTGACGCCCCGCGGCGCGAAGGTGCGCGATGCACTGGGTTGGTCCGGATTTCTGAACGAAGCGCTCAACCTGTATGGCGACCGCAGCGATATTATTATCTCCAGCCATTGCTGGCCGCGCTTCGGGCAGTCGGAGGTCAAGGGCACGCTGTCGGGACAGCGCGACAATTACCGTTATCTGCACGACCAGACGGTCCGCATGATGAACAAGGGCATGACTCAGGCGGAAATTGCCGAAGTGCTGAAGGCGCCACCGGCCATTGGTGACCAATGGTTCAACAAGGGCTATTACGGCACCTACAGCCACAATTCGAAGGCGATCTATCAATATTATCTCGGCTGGTACGATGCCGTCCCGGCCAACCTCAACCCGCATCCTCCCGAAATCCGCGCGGCAAAGCTGGTGGCGGCGATGGGCGGCGCGAAAAAGGTCTTGGCTGAGGCGAAAAAGGCGATGAAAGCGGGCGATTACCGCTGGTCGTCGGACTTGCTCAATCAACTGGTATTTGCCGACCCCAAAAATCTTGAAGGCCGCGCATTGCTTGCCAACAGCTATGAGCAGCAAGGCTATCAGGCTGAGTCTGCCATCTGGCGCAACATGTTCCTGTCGGGTGCGCGCGACCTGCGTGAAGGGATGAAGGCAGGAACCAGCGCGCAAAGCATCGACATGATTTCGGCGATTCCGACTGGCTTGCTGCTCGATTCTGTGGCGACCCGGTTGGACCCTAAGATCATCGGCGATGCGGCCTTGACGCTGAATTTCGTATTTTCTGACCGGAAAGAAATGGCGAAAATCACCGTCGGCAATTCCGTGATGATCAGTGAAATGGGCAAGGCGCACGCGTCACCTGCGGTTACGGTGACTGGACCACGTCAACTGTTTCTGGGACTGCTGTTCCTGAAGATGCCAGCGGCGCAACTGCAGATGGCAGGGTTGAAGATTGAAGGCGATGGCGCCGTTCTCAACAGTCTTCAGGCCGCGCTTGACCCGATGCCGGGTCCGTTCAATATCATTGAGCCTTAGGCCACTAAAACCATCTTGTGGCCTTTCATCGCGGTACGCAAAATCTGAAAGGTCACATTAAGGTCTCACCTAAAACGAAAGCAAACCCGCCACTAAAGAGGCAAAAGGTGCCAACGAGCCACCCGAAGCAAATCTCTGTGAGGTAAAAATAGTATCTCTTGGCTGATTGCATGCCCTTACAGCCTCTGGGCGAATACCGATGTGTTCAGAATCTGACAGGCCAAATCCTACATTGCAAGTGTTATGTGTTTGATATGACAGCTTTCCGGCGACACATTCGGCGGGAGCAAGGCTGGCTTACATTTCCCCGCGCTGGCGGCGCAGGGCGTACCATTTGGCCACATTGGCATTATGTTCCTGCAAGGTTTCGGCAAATACATGGCCGCCCTTGCCATCGGCGACGAAGTAATAAAACCGCGTCTTTTCAGGGTTCAGCACAGCTTCGATTGCGGCCCGCGACGGGTTGGCAATCGGGCCTTGAGGCAGGCCAGTCATGGCATAAGTGTTATAACCATTGACGTCGGCAATTTCCGACTGGCGAATGCGCCGCTTAAGCGGCTTGCCCTTGGTGATGGGGTAAATGATGGTGGGGTCGGCCTGAAGCATCATTCCGGTGCGCAAGCGATTGCCATATACGCCGGCCACAATCCGAAGTTCGGATTTCCGCGCGGTTTCCTTTTCGACAATCGATGCCAGTGTCAACGCCTCAAGCGGCGTGTTGACGACGGTGTTTGGGCTGCGTTTGGGCCAAAGTTCCGTCATCGTTTTTGTCATCGCATCCTGCATGCGTTTCAGCACAGCGGCGCGCGGCTCGTTCTTTTCAAACGCATAGCTGTCGGGCAACACCGATCCCTCAACCGGCATGTCAATGCGCCCAGTCAGGCGGTCATTCGCCATGAGCCGTTCGTAGACCATGATGGATGGCATGCCTTCGGGAATGGTCACCATGCGCCGAATGGTTTTGCCGCCGGTCAGAATCGACAGGATTTCCGAATTGGAGGCTTCTGCCGGAATGACAAATTCGCCAGCCTTGATCGTGCTCGTTGCGCCAAACAGCTTTGCGCGGCTTACAAAGGCGTTGGCGGATTTGACTATACCGCCTTTTTCGAGCTGTTGCGCGGCG
This sequence comes from Sphingomonadales bacterium, assembly GCA_031371575.1. Classification (GTDB taxonomy): domain Bacteria; phylum Pseudomonadota; class Alphaproteobacteria; order Sphingomonadales; family Sphingomonadaceae; genus Sphingorhabdus_B. Next base: position 10,432 of record JANMJX010000074.1, on the reverse strand, counting down.
GAAGTAATACTTGATCCTGGCTTGATGACCACCGTGGTTTCCCGCTCCAACGGTCCGGGCGCAGTCCAGCCATAAATGAAATTACCCGCAACAGCAGCAAGCAGCACAGCGGCCGCAATGATCGCCCATTTGGCGAGGCGGCCCATTTGGTCAGATCGCCTTCATGATCAGGCTGGCGTTGGTGCCGCCAAAGCCAAAGCTGTTGTTCAGGACTGCTTTGACTTCGCGTTTCTTGGCGACATGCGGAACGAGATCGACGCCTTCGGTGCCTTCGTCCGGATTGTCGAGATTGAGCGTTGGTGGAACGATCTGGTCACGCAGCGCGAGGATGCAGAAAATACTCTCAACCGCGCCAGCACCGCCGAGCAAATGGCCGATTGCGGACTTGGTCGAACTCATCGAAACATGCGAAATGGCATCCCCGAAGAGCCGCTTTACTGCGCCCAATTCAATGGTATCCGCCATGGTCGACGTGCCATGGGCGTTGATATAATCGATATCGGCCGGCGTCATTCCTGCCTTTTTCAACGCCATCTGCATGGAACGAAACGCACCGTCGCCGTCGGGATGCGGCGCGGTTACGTGATACGCATCGCCCGACAGACCATAGCCAACGACCTCCGCATATATTTTCGCGCCGCGCGCCTTGGCATGTTCATATTCTTCCAGAACGATGACGCCAGCGCCTTCGCCCATGACAAACCCGTCGCGGTCCTTGTCATAAGGACGGCTAGCGGCCTCGGGGCGGTCGTTGTAACTGGTGTTGAGCGCGCGTGCCTGCGCAAACCCGGCTATGCCAAGCGAACAGACTGTCCCTTCCGAGCCGCCTGCGACCATCACGTCCGCATCATCGTCGCGAATCATTCGGGCGGCATCGCCAATCGAATGCGCGCCGGTTGAACAGGCCGTCACGACGGCGTGGTTGGGACCCTTCAGACCGTATTTGATGCTGACCTGACCCGAAATCAGATTGATCAGCCGGCCATGGACGAAATGCGGACTGACGCGGCCTGGACCTTTTTCCGCCAGCAGCAAAGCTTCGCTTTCAATGCCGGGAAGGCCGCCAATGCCAGACCCGATAGAGCAGCCTGCGCGGACCTTTTGTTCTTCGGTCATGTCGGTCAGGCCAGCGTCCTCGAGCGCTTGGCCAGCGGCATCGATGCCGTAGATGATGAACGGATCGACCTGCCGTTGAACCTTGTGGTCAACGCGCTTGTCGGGGTCAAAACCCCATGGATGATCCTTTGCCTTGACCTCGCAAGCAATCAGGCATTTCTGGTCGCTCGCATCGAAACGGGTAATCATGCCAGCGCCGGATTTTCCAGCGATCAGGTTTGACCAGGTGGTTTCAACATCTGCACCCAAGGGTGTAACCAGACCTAATCCGGTGACCACGACACGACGCATTGCGTTATCTCCAAAGCAATTCTTTGCGGCCCATTACTGTGAACAGGGGCCAAAAAGCAAACGGCTTTCCGACAGGAGCGCCGGTGGCGCTGGCCGGAAAGCCGTTTTGATTTCGAAATTACCGCGCACCAAGTGCGCTAATATTTAGCCGTTGCTGTTGATGAAGTCGATCGCGTCCTTGACGGTTGCAATCTTTTCAGCGGCATCGTCAGGGATTTCAACGTTGAATTCTTCTTCAAACGCCATGACGAGTTCAACAATGTCGAGGCTGTCTGCACCAAGATCATCGATAAAGCTTGCAGCTTCCGTGACCTTGTCGGCTTCAACGCCCAGATGTTCGACTACAATCTTTTTGACCCGTTCCGCGGTATCGCTCATTTTTGTGCCCCTTATTGGTTGGGAGGATGAATTTCTGATATTGCCCTAATGTCCAGATTAGCCGCTGGCAAGTGGCAAGCGACGGTTAGGCATCAAAGCATCGCCATGCCGCCGTTTACATGGATTGTCTGCCCCGTAACATAGCCTGCTTCCTTTGACGCGAGATAGGCAACGGCAGCGCCGATATCCGCGCCTTCGCCCATGCGCCCCATGGGTATGCGCGCATTCAGCACCTCTTTTTGCGCGTCAGGCAAATCCTCGGTCATGGCCGTTGCAATGAAGCCCGGCGCAACGCAGTTGGCGGTCACATTCCGGCTCGCCAGCTCTTGCGCGATGGCCTTGGTCATCGCGGTCAGACCGCCCTTGGATGCTGCATAATTGGCCTGGCCGGGATTGCCCGTCGTGCCGACGACGCTGGTGATGGTGATAATCCGGCCAAAGCGCGCCTTCATCATTGGCTTTGTCGCGGCGCGCATCAGCCGGAATGTCGATTCGAGGTTGATGCGGATGACGTCATCCCATTCCTCGTCCTTCATCCGCATCGTCAGATTGTCGCGCGTGACACCTGCATTGTTGACCAGAATGTCGATTTTGCCCAATTGCTCCAACGCGGCGGGCACAAGCGCTTCGACGCTGTCCTTTTCGCTCAGGTTGCAGGGAATCGCGACATGATCGCCGCCAAGCGATGCCCGGAACGCCTCAAGCTTCTCCACGTTCGAACCCGAAACTGCCAGTCGCGCGCCCTGGGCCGCAAGCGCATGACAGATCGCGCTGCCAATCCCGCCCGATGCGCCTGTCACCAGCGCCGTCATACCGGTCAGATCAAACATATCATTCTCCCTTGAACTCAGGCGCGCGTTTTTCGAGAAACGCGGTGATGGCTTCGTCATTGTCCGCCGTTGCGTGCGCAAGGCTTTGCATTGCGGCAGACATTTCGAGTATATTCTTGAGATCCGCCGTCTGTCCTTCGCGCAGCAGCCTTTTGGTCATGCGGACCGCGTGAGTCGGGTTCGCGGCGATCTTGTCCGCAACCTTGCGCGCGGCATCCATCAAGTCGGCGTCATCCACGACTTGCGACACCAGCCCAATGCGCAAAGCTTCGGCGGCGTCGATGGTATCTCCGGTCAGGGCAAGCTCGGTTGCTTTGGAAAATCCGACAATCCGCGGCAAAAGCCATGCGCCGCCATCACCTGGGGTAATGCCCAGGCGCACAAAGCTCTCGGCGAATTTGGCCGAGGATGCAGCAATCCGGATGTCGCACATCGTCGTCAGGTCAAGCCCTGCGCCGATGGCGGGGCCGTTGACCGCAGCGATCACCGGAACCTCAAGCGCCTGAAACATCAAGGGCAGGCGTTGAATGCCATATTTGTAGTTGCGCCGGGTCTCGGCGGGCAGGCCAGCGCGCAATCCGCCGCTGTCGGGGCGCATCTGTTTGAGGTCGCCGCCAGAGGAAAATACAGTCCCCGCGCCCGTCAGAATGACGCAGCGCACCGATATGTCCTGATCCGCCGCCATGAATGCGTCGCACATCTGATCGACCACGGCGACGTCCGATATCGGATTGCGCTTTTCGGGCATATTCATCGTGATCGTCAATATGCCGCCATCGCGCGACTGGAGGATCTGGTCGGTCATTAGATCGCTTTCAATAAGGCTTCGATGTCATCCATGCTGATGACGCTCGATGTGTTGATGTCGTCGCCGGCGCTGCGCTTTACCATGGGCGACAGCACCTTGCCGCCAAATTCCACGAAATGGGTGACGCCTGCGTCGGCCATAGCGATTGCCGATTCGCGCCAGCGTACGCGGCCAGTCACCTGCTCTACCAATTGGGCGGAAATGGTTGCGGGATCGGACACGGGCGCTGCGGTCACATTGGCAAATAAGGGTACCAATGGCGCGTGAATCGTCGTGGTCGCAAGCGCGCTTGCCATGTCGTCGGCGGCTGGCTGCATCAACGGGCAATGAAACGGTGCCGATACCGGCAGCAAGATACCTCGCTTGATGCCATGTTCCTTTGCAAGCGCGATGGCGCGGTCAATCGCGTCCTTATGACCCGAAATCACCACCTGCGAAGGATCATTATCATTGGCTACAGTGCAGGTTTCACCTTCCGCAGCGGCAGCGGCCAGACTTTCCGCCTTTTCGATGTCCGCGCCAAGCAAGGCTGCCATTGCGCCAACCCCCAAAGGCACAGCCGACTGCATTGCGCGGCCACGAAGCTTCAGGAGCGCGGCAGTCACGGAAAGCGGCAATGCCCCCGCGGCACAAAGCGCGCTATATTCGCCGAGTGAATGGCCTGCGACGAACTGGCATTTTTCCGAAAGGCGCACGCCGCCCTCTTTTTCCAGCACGCGCAACGTGGCGATGGCATTCGCCATGATGGCTGGCTGCGCATTTTCGGTGAGCGTCAATTCGCTTTCAGGACCATCACACATCAAGCGAAACAGATGCTGGCCAAGCGCTTCATCGATTTCCTCGAACACGGCGCGCGCGGTTGGGCTGGCTTCGGCAAGCGCCTTGCCCATGCCAACTGCCTGGCTGCCTTGTCCTGGAAAGATGAATGCGCGCATATTTGGTCCTGTCGGTCGGTGAATCGAGCGCACCGCCTATGGCGCGGCGCTCGATGTTGCAAGCCCGAAGGGAACGATCCGGTTGTCGGCATCATGGCCAATGTCGGCCCGGCCAAGATAAGCTATGCCCGTTTTGGCGCACCAGCGCCGGGCGATTTCTTCGGCGCCTTCGCCAAAGGGACGGTCATTGTCAGGCACTTCGCTGACTCGCCCCAGCCGCAATCCGGCGAGCCCCGCAGATTGCAAATGGCTGCTGACGTGGAAAAAGGCACGGTCATAGCCATAGAGATATTCGCTGACCTCCTCGACCATCAACACATGGCCCTTAAGGTCGGGCATCAAAGGCGTTCCGACCATCATGGCCAGCGTCATGAGGTTGAAAGCCGCATGCTTTTCGCCTGCCTGTACATGTGGTTCAAGCGCTTGCGGCGATACGTGCAGCATCCAGTCGAGTGCACGGCCGATCGCTACCTCGCCGCCAGCGCGCCTGATGTCGGCAGGCATCGGGCCATGGCACACGCGGCCAATAGCTGCCCGGTATAGCGCGCCGAGAATATTCGCGGCGTCGCTATAGCCCACATAGATTTTATCACCGGCTGCCGATTTGAGGCTGCATACGGCATCCTGCGCAATGCGGCAGGCGCCATAGCCACCACGCACAAACCAGACGGCATCAAACGCGGGATCATTGGCCACATCCACGAAAGCGGCGATGCGTATATGGTCGGGCCCGGCAAAATGACCGGCCTCTGCAAAACATTGCTCGTGAAAGACAAGTTCAGCCGCCGGGTGCGTCGTTGCCGCCAGCGCAGTCACCCGCGCGGCGTCTTCGCGCGTGAATGTGGTCGATGGCGCGCAAATAGCTATCCGCATGTTCTCAACTTTCTCCCCTTTCGTCGCACCAGCGCAGGCTGGTGCCTATCACGTCTGCCCGTTTAAACCCAAGAGCGAGATAGTCCCCAGCCTTCGCTGGGGCGACGTGCTTTTCGTTATGACCCGCAGTGCGGCCCATTGCCAAAATCATGTTCCGGCAATAACCGCCAACAATGCACAAAAACAAATCCTATTTCTTCTGTGGCATTGGCGGGTCGGGTATGTTGCCACTCGCCAATATTGTCCGGGAAGCTGGCGCCAGTGTGGCAGGATCCGATCGCGCACTCGACCAAGGCCGGCTGGCGCCAAAATTCGAATGGCTGCAAAGCCTTGGCATTGCATTGTTCCCGCAGGACGGCAGCGGCCTGGTCAGCGGCGAACAGATCCTGATTGCGTCGGCCGCGATTGAAGACAGCGTGCCCGATATCGCCAAGGCCAAAGCGCTCGGCTGCACACGTATGACCCGCGCCGAGTTGTTGGCCGGTCTGTTCAATGCCGCGCCGCGCCGCGTTGCCATTGGCGGAACAAGCGGAAAATCGACAGTGACGGGCATGATCGGCTGGATACTGACCGATGCCGGCCGCGACCCCACTATCATGAACGGCGCGGTGATGAAGAATTTCGTTGCCGATGACGCGGCCTTCGCCAGCGCACGTGTGGGGCAGGGCGATGTCTTTGTCAGCGAAGTGGATGAAAGCGACGGGTCGATCGCATTGTTCACGCCGCAAGTTGCGGTGCTGAACAATGTCAGCCTTGATCACAAGAGCCTCGAAGAACTGCGGCAGTTGTTCGGGGACTTTGCGCAGAAAGCCGAAATATGTGTCTGGAACGCAGACGATGCTGAAACCGCTGCATTGATTGGGCCAATGAAGCTGTCTGGCGCCGTCAGTTTCGGCTTTGGCCCAAATGCGGAATATCGCGCAACCGACATAACCGACCTACCTCTCGGCAGCCGCTTTATATTGCAGGCGCATGGTGAAAGCCATGCCGTCAGCCTGGCCGTTCCCGGAAAGCATAATATTGCCAATGCTCTTGCCGCCGTTGCGGCGAGTGTTGCGCTTGGCGTATCCTTGGCTGAGGCCGTGCGCGGGGTCGAGCGCTTCGTTGGCCTTGCCCGTCGTTTCGACATTGTTGGTGTTGCGGATGACATTACTGTCATTGACGATTTCGGCCATAACCCCGACAAGATTGCCGCAACGCTGGCAACGCTTAAGGCTTTTCCGGGACGGATCATCGCCTTTTTCCAACCGCACGGCTATGGCCCCATCCGCGTTATGGGTCGCGAGCTGGCTTGCGTCTTTTCGGAATTGCTGGACCGCGAGGATCATTTGATCATTTGCGACCCCGTCTACTTCGGTGGGACCGTCGACAAAAGCATTGGCAGCGCGTTTATAACCGACGCTGTCGCCGCTTCGGGAATAGCTGCCGAACATGTCGCAATTCGCGAGGATTGCGGCAATCGCATCATCGAATTGGCCCGCCCTGGCGACCGGATTGTGATCATGGGGGCGAGGGACGATACGCTCAGTGCTTTCGCAAAAGACATGCTTGGACAGCTTGCCGGTCGCGAGACTTCAGGACACAACCGCAATCCCTAAAGATTCAATAGTTGCAACCGTTTGTTACTGGCATGACCTACATGCCCCAAGATTTCGAAGAAGCCGCGTCGCAACGCAAGCCCACATTTATTGCCCGTATCTTCGGCAAGAAGGAAATAGACGCAAACGGGCGAGGCCGGTGGCGCGAAAGTCTCAGTCGTGAAGACCGGTTCATGCTTCGCCATGCAGCGCTGATGGAACAGATTTTCGATTTTCTGGCACGCACCGGGCTTGATCCTATCCCCGACCATTATGAGTTGGCCTGGCATTATCTGACATGTTCGTCATCGACTCAGCGCGTGATGGTGGAAAGCCATATGCTTGAACATGGCTGCATCGAACCGCAATATGCGTATGAGCTGCTGGACAAAATCCGGACGGCCATCAGTGAACGTGACCTTCGCCAAATGATTGAAGATGCGCGTCAGACGATGACGGAAGCTGCCGCGTTGACCGACCGGTCCGGCAAAGAGGCGGCACAATATGGCGATGCACTGGGCGAGTCAGTTGAGCTGCTTGTGAAGAGTGAAGCAGGTAGCGAAGTTCAGGTGAACCAGATTAAAAAGCTTCAGGATCTGACAGGTGAAATGATTGAGCGGACGGCGATCGCCGAAGCCCGGCTCAAGGCACGCGGCAAAGCCATCCTTCAACTGAAAAGCCGACTGGCGCAAAGCCAGAAGCAGGCATTAAGTGATCCTCTGACCAATCTTCCCAACCGGCGGGCTTTCGAAATCTGCCTGAAGTCGGCAATTGAAGAGACGGCCAATGCAGGGTTTCCGTTATCAGTTGCCTTTTGCGATATCGATTTGTTCAAACGGATCAATGACACGCATGGCCACCCGACTGGCGACCGCGTCATTCACCATGTGGGCGATTTATTGCATCGCATGGCATCTTCCAACGTTCATGTCGCAAGACATGGCGGCGAGGAATTCGTTATCTTGTTTGAACAGAAAACGGCAGATGAAGCGTTGGAAATACTGGAACGCGTGCGTAGCCAGCTTTCGGCGAAGCAACTGATAGCCAAAGATACGATGAAGCCCATTGGCACAGTCACATTTTCAGCAGGCGTCGCGCAAATGCTGAGTGGCGAAAATAGCGCCTCGTTGCTGTCACGCGCGGACCAGGCCTTATACAAGGCCAAAAACACGGGTCGCGACAGAGTTTGTATCGCCTAAAAGCCTAGTATTCGCTGTAAGGCTTGCATTTGTGCCAGCTTACGACTAACCGCCCAACTCCCTTCAAGGGAATCGAAGAAGGCCGGAGGGGCGTATGCATGGTGCTGCGTCAGCGATCGGTAGGAACAAGGAAACGCCCATGCCGCTGTACGAGCATGTTTTTTTGGCGCGTCAGGACCTTTCACAGGCCCAAGTTGATGCGCTGGCTGAAAACGCCACCAAGATTGTGGAAGACAATAAGGGTAAGGTCATAAAGACCGAAACCTGGGGTCTTCGCACATTGACCTATAAAATTCAGAAGAATCGCAAAGCGCATTTCGTCATGCTCGATATCGATGCTTCAGGCGACACGATTGCCGAACTTGAGCGTCAGACGCGCATGAACGAAGACATCATTCGTTACATGACCGTCCGCGTTGACGAGCATGAAACGGGCCCATCGGTCATGATGCGCAAGAGCGATCGCCCAGAGCGTGGCGAACGCAGCGACCGCGGCGACCGTGGCGGATTTGGTGGCGGCGATCGTGATCGCGGCGCACCGCGTCCAGACCGCGGCGACCGTCCCGACCGCGCACCCCGTGCAGAGCAGGAGGCTTAATTTATGGCACGTCCGTTTTTCCGTCGCCGCAAGTCCTGCCCATTTCAGGGCAAAGATGCGCCAAAGATTGATTATAAAGATGTACGCCTGCTTCAGGGCTACATTTCCGAGCGCGGCAAGATTGTCCCTTCGCGCATCACCGCCGTTTCGGCAAAGAAGCAGCGTGAGCTGGGTCAAGCGATCAAGCGCGCCCGCCACATCGGCCTTCTGCCGTACATCGTGAAGTAGGAGCCGAAAACATGGATATCATACTTCTCGAACGCGTTGAAAAGCTTGGCGCCATCGGCGACGTTGTCACCGTGAAGGACGGCTATGCCCGTAACTTCTTGCTGCCGAACAAAAAAGCGCTGCGTGCAAACGAAGCCAATCGCAAGGTTTTCGAAGCCAACCGCTCGAAAATCGAAAGCGACAACGCGTCGCGCCGTGACGAAGCACAAAAGGCATCGGGCAGTGTCGAAGGCAAGCAGATCGTTCTGATCCGCGCAGCTTCGCAAACTGGCCAGCTTTACGGTTCGGTTTCCGTCAAGGATATCGTCGATGGCTTGGTCGCTCAGGATGCCAAGGTTACCAAGAGCATGATCGTGCTTGAGCGTCCAATCAAGACGCTTGGCATTTTCAGCGTCAAGGTCGTTTTGCACCCTGAAGTCACCGTCAATGTTCAGGTCAATGTGGCCCGTTCGGACGATGAAGCTGAGTTGCAAAAGGACGGCGTCAACGTTCTTGACCAGATGTTCGAAGCCGAGCAGGCCGAGATTGCTGCTGAAGCCATTGAAGCTCAGGTCGAAGCTGAGGTCGCCTCGGACGCGGCTGATGCTGCCGAAGCTGCTGCCAATGCCAAGCGCCGCGAAGAGCAAGCCGCAGCGAAAGCCGCTGCCGATGCTGCCGGTCTTTCCGCAGAGGCAAGCGACGAAGCGTAAAGCTTAGCGCAAGCTGCATACAAAAAGCCGCCCCGTCGCAAGACAGGGCGGCTTTTTTGTGTCAATCGGAATGGCTATAAGACGGATCGTCATCCTGAACGTCAGTTTCTCGTCATCCTGAAATTGTTTCAGGATCCATTTATCGTTCTCAACCGGCGGCCTGTTGGGCATGATGGACCCTGAAACAAGTTCAGGGTGACGTCTGTTCTGATGTCTGTTTCATTGTCAGGAACACGTGTTAGCATCTGTCATGAACGCACCTATCATCATCACCGCCGAAATGGGCAAGATTGACCAGGCTTGGGCCAACGACCTGCGCCGCGCGCATTTTCCGGTGGAGCGCAACTTTGTCGATGCGCATATAACGCTTTTTCACCATCTGCCGCCAGGCCACTTGCCTGAGATAAAGTCACGGTTGGCAGCACTGGCAGCCGATTGTTCAGCGCCCGTCGCGCATGTTCAGGAGGTCATGTTTCTTGGCCGAGGGGTAGCGTTTCGCGTGGAATGCCCGGGTTTGAGCGCCATGCGCGAAGAACTTGCCGATGCATTTCAGGGATTGCTTATACCGCAGGATCAAGCGCCGCCCAAATTGCATATCACGGTCCAGAACAAGGTCGAGCCGGTGATTGCCAAGGCGCTATATGCCGAGCTTTCAAAGGCGTTCCGGCCGCGCAAGCTGTCTATTGCGGGCTTTGCCGCATATTATTATCGAGGTGGACCATGGGAGAAGATCGGGAGTTGGACATTTCGCGGCTGACAATGCTTGACCCGCTGTAACCCCCCGCTTATAGCGCCGCGTGCTTCCCCGCAAATGCCGGGAATCGCGCTTGGATGGCGAAGTAGCTCAGCTGGTTAGAGCGGTGGAATCATAATCCATAGGTCGGGGGTTCAAGTCCCTCCTTCGCTACCA
>JANMJX010000171.1:0-4092 GCA_031371575.1 Sphingomonadales bacterium | reverse complement strand
CACCTACTCAGAGGCCGAATCGAATTTAAGGCCGGCGCATTTGAAAATGCCTATTTGGCCTATAGCGAAGCACTGTCATTAAACCCCAGTAGTGAAGAGGCTTTACAGGCTGTTTCACAACTCGGGTTAAGGGTTGGACAGTTAGAAGCATCACTCGACGCGACCAATAAATTGCTTGTCCTCAATCCAAATCAAACAGATGCATTACTTGTCCGAGGTTTGCACGCATTGATAAAGCGAAACTACGCGGCAGCCACCTCCACTGCAGATCAGATATTGTCAATCGATCCTCTGAATGAAGGTGGTGTGGTGTTGAAGGCACGGGTTTCTTTTCTTTCAGGCAATGCAGAAGAAGCTGCACGGATTTTGCAAGACTATGAACGCTCGCGTCCCAACACGCAGGCTGTCTCGCTCACCCGATTGGAAATTTATCGGGCACTTCGCAACCCTCAAATGATGGCGCAGCAATATGCCGACCTGAATACCCTGTTGCCTGATGATTTGGGTATCCGGTTGGATCATGCAAACTTTCTCTACAAAACGGGCAAGGCTGAATACGCCACAAAATTGGTGGTCAACGTGCTAGCAAATAAATCTTCGACGCCGCCAAATGTTGAAAGCGCTGTCAATCTTTTGGAAGAATATGCGATTTCCGCTTTGAATGCCGCGTCTTACCGCACAATATTGTCTTCAGGAACTCCGGCTGCACGCATAGCGCTATCAAGATATTTCGCAGCTAAAGGCAATGTGAATGCAGCGTCTATTTTGTTGACGGGTATGACAGGCGCAGACGCGGATGCAGAGCGCGCGCAAGTTGCGTTGCTTCAAGGTCAAAATGCACGCGCGCAGGCCATCGTGCAGGAATTGCTAGCTAAGGATGAGACTCATTGCTCCGCGCTAAAGACGCAAGCCCTCTTGTGGTATTCCGGCCGTCGCTTTGCCGATGCGCTGAGGACTGCGCAAAATGCATCGGCTGAGTGTCCAAATCGATCCGACCTTTGGCAGGTAAACGCCAAAGTGTATCAAGCGATGGATGACGACGCTAATGTGCGGCGTGTTTTCGCCCAAGGTCTCGATGCAAATAAGCAAAGCGAGCCGCTCTCACGAGCATTTTCCGAATATCTATTGGCACACAATGGCAGCCGGGAAGCCATTGCCGTTGCGCGCAAACTGACGCGTTCCGCGCCGGCCTTGAACAGCGGTTGGCGGCTGTATGCAGATATCTGTGCGAAAGCGAAATCAAGCTGTGTAATCGAAGCCCAGGAAGGGCTGGTCAACTCCCAATCAAGATTTGGCGTAGACACGCTGCCTGGCGAATTGCCTCCAAACGGTCTCTTTGGGAGGCTTGTGACGCGATGATTTCCGGTGCCCGCCCCAATGATAAAGTTACCGACGACTGGTCGAGGATCGAATTTCTGGGGCTAAATTTCGATAGCTGCAGCGAGGCAGAAGCGCTGGAGAAAATTAAGACGTGGGTCGCAACGCCTGCTTTTTTCTATGTAATTACCCCGAATGTCGATCATGTGGTCGCATTGAATCGCGCACAAGATCCCCTGCTCACAAATGCATACGCACATGCGGACATGACATTATGTGACAGCCGGATTCTCAGTCTATTGGGGCGCCAGTCAGGTTTGAACGTCGTGGCTGTTCCGGGCAGCGATCTCACAAGGCAGTTGCTGAATGAAGAAAACACCTCGTGGCGCTGTGCAATCATTGGCGGGGATGCTGCGCTGCATGCGCACATTGCCCGGCTCTATCCGCAGCACACATGGATATACCATCAACCCCCGATGGGTGTCCGAAGGAGCCCCTCGGCAAGAGTTAAAATCGCAGAGTTCGTCGAGAGCGCGAGTGTTGACATTGTCTTTTTCGCAATTGGCGCCCCTCAAAGCGAGATTTGCTGTTACGAATTAGCCGAGCGTGGCCGTGCCCAAGGTGTTGCTTTGTGCATAGGCGCGTCGCTGGAGTTTTTAACCGGGGCCAAGAAACGAGCTCCCTTGTGGATGCAACAATTTTCGCTGGAGTGGCTGCACCGCCTGGGAAGCGAACCCCGGCGACTTTGGCGTCGCTATCTTGTCGAAGGGCCACGTATTTTTCTGATTTGGCGCCGTTGGGACAAACTTAAGGCTGTTCACCATCCCGATGGGTACGATTCCAATCAGTTTGGCGGGCAGTGAAGAACCGCAGGTAAATCGGCACTTTCCAGAGCACATAAAACGGTATTTTCAACAAAGTGTTTCCGCTGATCACGCGGCGTCCCTCTTTCCACCAAGCCGCAAGCAAGACCAAAGTTAGCAGGGCGAGACAGGCGACTAACGTAATCAGTGGTGCGGGCGACGTTGAGCCAGCCCACAGCAATAATGCGAGAGCCGGTATAGCGACGAAACAAAGCAGAATGAGCATCGCCAAAGGCGGGACAATCATATGCGCCCCGATCATCATCAAATGCCTCGAACCTTTGAGGATCCCCGAAAATAGCATTGGCAAACCATTATGCATGGCGCTTTGCAAAAAACCATGCTCCCATCGGCTGCGCTGGCCAGCGCTATCTGCGACCGAGGCGGCTGGGCTGGTGACCAAGGCTTTGCCTTCAAACCCGACCCTTATACCCTGCCTCGCCAGCGACAAACCCAGCTGAAGGTCCTCCACCGCGTGTGATGTCCCGAGGTCGCATTTGGCGAACAATTTCCAAGGAAAAGCCATTCCGGTTCCAAACAATAAGGTTCCACCACCCAACCGTTCCAAACCCCGCGCGCGCACCAAATTTTTGACCAACATCGCAAAATTGGAAATGCTCGCAAGCGGCGATTGGGTTGCATCACCGACCAATAGATTTATGCCCTGAACCGGCTGATTGCCCTGCACCGCCCGAGTAATAAGAGCATCCGCGCTACCGGGCGACAGCCTGCAGTCTGCATCGATTATAATGACAGCGTCGGGGGGAGACTGCGCGAGAAAGTCACGCCCAAAAGCCAGCGCAAAACCTTTGCCCCTGCTGGTGGAGTCAGTGCGACTAATGGCCTCGGCACCTGCAGAACGCGCCAGTTCGGCGGTGTTGTCCGAACAATTGTCTGCCACTACTACGATCCGGCAATCAGGCTCCGACACGCGAAGTGCAGTCACCGTCGCAGAAATACTCAGCGCCTCATTATGCGCAGGAACCAAAATCGCCCCCGTCCATTTGTTCGGTGAACTTTTTATCGCCTGTTTGCCAGAGCGTGCCAATCCGGCGCACAACTCGATTGAAAGATAGATCAAAACGAGAGACAGACTACCGGCTATTAACCAGCTAAGACAACTCAGGACATAAGGCATTTTAATATCCTAGACGCTCCGCACGGGTGGGTAATGGCATGTTAGGAAAATTACCTGACATGAGGCATCAGATTAACGGGCGGAGTAATCGTTTCCAAGTTTTGAAAGTCTAAAAACATCGTCACAGCTGCCGGTAGAATCGCCGGAAAGGCCTCATATCTAGCCCATCGAAAGCGAAAATGAATAGATATCTGCGGAAACCCCGTGTTTTGTTATCGGGACGGGTAATAAATGTAGGTGCGCACATCATTGGAGGCCTGTTGCTTAGCTCGGGTCGCGAAGTTTCGACAAAGGATTAGGCACGTAAGCTGCTTTGCAGGCGCAAATGCATCATTCATTCATTCATTTTTTTAAAAATTGAGCCAGCTGACAGCTTGACGACAACAAATTTTAATGAAGGTTCTGCAACCGCCCGCGTTGATCGCGTGTGCGAAACCAAATTGGTGTTGGTTTATACTAGGAGTGAGATTAGCGAACCTAATGTGCATCACTTGGTTGTTGGTTAAGCGAAGGAGGCGGATATTAACATTGACTGGCATCCTGGCATTGGAGACCCGACATTCACCGGGTGGCTTTCTGTTGTCAGCTATTTTGCCACGGCTATCATCTGCTGGCTGGCATATCGTGCGGCGGGCGCAACGGCCAGCGCAGCGGAGCTATCGTCGCGATATGAGATTGGTTTCTGGCGCTTTGTTGCAATTCTCATGACCTTTCTCGGCTTTAACAAACAACTCGACCTTCAAACACTTTTTACCCAAATCGGCCGCTATTTCG
>JANMJX010000036.1:0-10964 GCA_031371575.1 Sphingomonadales bacterium | reverse complement strand
CTCTGACAAAAGGAATGTTTCATATCCCGTCGCGTGCGCGCAATGGACCGGGATATCAGTTGCCGCAAGGTCAGCGACCTCCTTGATGATCTGCCGACAGCGGCCACAGGGGGTGATTGGTTCAGGTGCGGCGCCTACTTGACCGGCAAGGCCGCCTGCGACTGCTATTTCGCGGATTGCCCGCAATTTTCCGTCACTATTGGCTTTGGCGATCGCGACTGTTTCGGCACATAAGGTCATACCATAGCTGGCATTTTCAAAATTACTGCCTGTGACGATCTCGCCATTTTCGAGCAGAAGTGCTGCGCCGACATGAAAATTGGAATAAGGGGCATAAGCGGTATTTGCTGCATGGATGGCTGCTTCCACCAGCTTTTGGGTCATTTTGCTCATTTGCGCACCACAACCCAGCGCACGGGGCCATCAATGCCGCTGACCCGCCGGCGATCATTCGCTGTCCACATCACCCACGGCCGGGCCGAATAATCAGGCGATATGCCATTACCTTCTAGCCAGATATTGCGGTCGATTGACTTGCTCACCTGATATTCCTTTTCAAAATCCGGCGTTAATAACAGGATGGCTGGTGTGCCGCTATGCGCCTCTATCTGGTTCAGGAAAGTCGCCAGTTCGGACAATATCAGCGCTCGGTTGGGACGGCTTTTGCAGCTGTCGGAAAAATCCAGCTGCACGGCAGGCGGCAATGCGCGTTCATTGCGTGGAACGCTCGTGATAAACATTGTCGCCTGGTCGGATGCCAACCTGCAAATATCAAAATGGTGGAGCGCGCCAAATCGAATACCAGCTTCCTGCACAGCAGCTAGGTTTGCCTCAAACTGCGAGTCTCGCTTATTCGCGCCTTCGACCGCGGTGATATAGGCAAAATCGACTCCCGTCGCGCCCAGTTCTGCCCATGCAGGCTGGCCGTTGCTCTCGTTAACGACGATTCCCTGAACTGGATAATCCTCACGTGACGGCGCCCACCCCGTCACATAGCTCCACAGCAGATAGCCTGCAAAAACTATCCCCATCAGGAGCAAGCCCAAGCGGATTAATGTCCGGTTTCCCCCTAGCATTCGACCCCAAATCTTCGTTTTTGATTCGGCCACTGTCTAGTCGCTCCCGTCTGGCGAAGTCGAGCGAAGTTGCGCATCCGACCGCAGCAGAGCATCGAATTTTGCCATGGCGCTGCCTTACGCTTTGATATGCAGCACACAAATCAATGTAAAAAGCCGCCGGGCAGTGGCGAAGTCGACCTCCACTTTGCCTTCAAGCCGCTCCATCAGTAATTCTGCTGCCTCATTATGCACGCCGCGCCGCGCCATATCGATCGTTTCAATTTCTGCAGCGCTCGCCTTCCGAATGGCCTGATAATAGCTGTCACAAATGGCGAAATAGTCGCGTACCGGGCGGCGGAACCGGCCGAGTCCAAGAACCAGGGTTTCGTACGGCGAGCCGTCCTCGCGCCGGATATCAAGAATGAGACGGCCTTCGGCCACGCTTATGCTCAAATGATAGGGGCCAGCATAGCCATCACCCATATCGCGTAACGGCCTGAAGAAATTGTCTTCGATCAAATCAAATATGGCTACGCGCCGTTCTTGCTCGATATCGGCATTGCGCCGCAGGATCGTCGCTTCGTCCAATTCAACTTTAATGATGCGTGGGTCGCCCATGATGCTGTGTTAGCTTGAGATATTTTTGGAGCAAGGGGTATCGAGTTTTGGCGGAAGGTCGGCTGCCTCAATGTTGTCCACAGCCATATCCCCGCACTTCTTTTTCTGCCCCCTTGCGAAGCAGAACATGCTAAAGGATAGGGAGCCATGGCCGAACTGATCCGACTTGCTGCAGCCAATGAGGCTGAACCCCAACGTCTGCCCCGTAATATCGAGGCAGAGGCGGCATTTCTGGGCGCCATATTGATTGATAACCGCGTGATCGAGGATGTCTCGATCAAGCTGCAGCCGGACCATTTCTTCGAACCTTTGCACGGACGCATTTTTGAACAGATTCTGCGGCTGATCGACCGCAATATGCTGGTGACGCCCGTAACGCTGAAGCCGTTTTTCGAGGCGGACGAGGCGATGCGCGAATTGGGCGGCCCGGGCTATCTGATCAAATTGACTGCCGATGGCGCTGGATTGATTGGCGCGCGCGACTTTGCCCAGCAAATCTATGACCTGGCGTTGTTACGCGAGTTGGTGACGGTCGGACGGACACTTGTCGATAATGCCTTGGATACGAGCGAGAGCGTCGACCCGAAGGGACAGATTGAAGCCGCCGAAAGTGCGCTTTACAAGGTGGCCGAAGGCGAAGGCGAAACCGGCTCGATGAAGAGCTTTCTTTCGGCTTCAACCGAGGCGATCCGCAATGTGGAGAAGGCGCTTAACTCGGGTGGTAGCCTCTCGGGCATCACCACTGGCCTCAACAGCATCAACGCCAAATGCGGCGGGTTGCACAATTCCGACCTTGTGATTCTCGCCGGACGCCCGGGCATGGGAAAGACTTCGCTTGCCACCAACATCGCGTTCAACGCAGCAAGGCGCTGGATTCGCGAGCGTGAAGACGGCATCGAGGAATCCAAGGGCGCCGGCGCAAAGGTCGCCTTTTTCAGCCTCGAAATGTCGGCGGACCAGTTGGCCACCCGCATCCTGGCCGAACAGTCAGGCATCAGCTCCGAACTATTGCGCATGGGGAAAATTTCGCGTGACGATTTCCGGGAGCTTTCCCGTGCGTCCCGCGAATTGCAAGATTTGCCGCTGTACATTGATGATACGCCCGCGCTGACAATTGCAGCGTTGCGCACCCGGGCGCGGCGGTTGCAGCGTCGGCATGGCATTGGGCTGATCGTCGTTGACTATTTGCAACTCCTTCAGGGTTCAAGTCGCGCCAACGACAACCGCGTCAACGAAATTTCGGAGATCAGCCGTGGCCTGAAGACATTGGCGAAGGAACTGAGCATTCCGGTTATTGCCCTGTCGCAGCTTAGCCGTGCGGTGGAGCAGCGCGAAGACAAGACGCCGATGCTGTCCGACCTGCGCGAGTCCGGTTCAATCGAGCAGGACGCCGATATGGTGTGGTTTGTCTACCGTGAAGATTATTATGAGCTGATGAAAAAACCCGACGAGGGCACGCCTGCATTTGAAGCCTGGAACGAGAAGATGGAGCGGATCCACGGCGTTGCTGAACTCATCATCTCCAAACAACGGCACGGCTCGACGGGGCGTGTGCGGATGAAGTTTGAAGCCAAGATCACACGGTTTAGTGACCTTGCTGACGACCAATATGCTGACGCCGGGTATGATTGAAAGCTCCTGCGGACGTGTAAAGTCCACGTCACCCTGATACAAGTTCAGGGCGACGGCGGAGGTGGAAGCTAACCCTTAAATCGCGCGCTCAGGATATAGTTGAGCGCCATATTCTGGCTCAAATGCAGCCCTGACATGGGTGAAAAGGCAATTCCCTTCATGTCGATGACTTCGAGTCCGGCGTCGTCAATCAAGACGGCCAGCTCCTCCGGCGTCAGGAATTTGTCCCAGTCATGCGTGCCACGCGGGACCTGGCCGAGCCGTTCGGCCGCCTCCACAAGAAATACACGCGATGCGGGCGTACGGTTTGGGGTGGATAGCAAGAGCAGACCATCTGGTTTGACGTGACGCACCAGTTCATGCACAAAGGTCGCCGGGTCCATGACATGTTCGATCACCTCCATGCAGGTAACCAAGTCATATTGACCCAAGCCTTGTGATGCGATTTCCCCCGCGCGATAGTTGATAGACAGGCCAGCGCCCGAAGCGTGGGACTTTGCCGCCGCGATATTTTCAGGCGCGGCGTCAACGCCAGTGACATCGGCGCCAAGACGCGCCAGAGGCTCGCACAGCAGTCCAGCGCCGCAGCCGACGTCCAACGCCGTTTTTCCGACCAGCGGGTGGCGTGCCTTGCCATCGCCGCCGAAATGCGCATCGACCGCATTGCGGATGAACGCGAGCCTTACGGGGTTCAGCTTGTGCAGCATAGCCGAGCTGCCCTTGGGATCCCACCATTCCGATGCCAAAGCGCCGAAATGGGCGGCTTCTGCGGCGTTAATTGTCGTTGCTGTGCTTGCGTTTGTCATATCCTGTCCCTATCAGGACGCGCGATTGTAATATAGCAATTATTGAAGGTTTTCATGGCGCGCATTGTAATGAAATTTGGCGGCACGTCGATGGCCGGCACCGAACGCATCCGCCGTGTGGCCCAATTGGTCAAACGTCAGGCCGAGCGCGGTGATGAGGTTGCTGTGGTCGTGTCGGCCATGGCTGGCGATACCGATCGCCTCGTAAATTTTTGCCGCGAAGCAAATGCACTGTACGATCCAGCCGAATATGATGTGGTGGTCGCTGCTGGCGAACAAATTACCGCTGGTCTGTTGGCAATCACGCTTCAAGCGCTCGGTTGTGAAGCGCGCAGCTGGCTTGGCTGGCAAATGCCAATTCATACCGACAACGCCCATGCCAAGGCGCGGATCGGGTCGATCGAGACCACGGAACTGCTCGCATCAATGGCGGCAGGGAATATCGCGGTCATTCCCGGATTTCAGGGCCTGACCGATGACAACCGGCTCACCACCTTGGGCAGGGGCGGTTCCGACACATCCGCAGTCGCCGTTGCCGCTGCGTTAAAGGCCGATCGCTGCGACATTTATACCGACGTTGATGGCGTTTACACAACCGATCCGCGCATCGTCGCGCGCGCACGCAAGCTAAAGGCAGTCACCTACGAAGAAATGCTTGAGCTTGCCTCGGTCGGATCGAAAGTATTGCAAACCCGTTCGGTCGGGCTTGCGATGAAAGAGGGCGTTCGTATTCAAGTGCTGTCTTCCTTTGTCGATGACAGCGCACCCGACGCAGACAGCATCCCGGGCACGATGATCGTGACCGACGCAGAACTGGAGAATAGCCAAGTGGAACGCCAATTGATCACCGGCATCGCGCATGACAAAAACGAGGCGAAAATTACGCTAACGCGCGTGCCCGACCGCCCCGGTGCAGTTGCCAATATTTTTGCGCCCCTGGCTGATGCCAATATCAACGTCGACATGATCATTCAGAATGTGGGCCGCGACAAGGGCGAGACCGATGTGACATTCACCTGCCCGCAGGCCGACCTTGCACGTTGCACCGACATTCTGGAAATCCGTCGCGACGCCATTGGCTATAACCGGCTTATCCCTGATACTAAGGTGGCCAAGATTTCGGTCGTGGGCGTTGGCATGAAAAGCCATGCCGGTGTCGCATCGACAATGTTCAGCAGCCTTGCCGACCGCAAAATAAACATTCAGGCCATTTCGACGTCCGAGATCAAGGTCAGTGTGCTCATCGATGAAGACGAAACCGAACTCGCCGTGCGTGTTCTGCACACTGCCTATGGGCTGGATGCGGAGTGAAGAAGTCAGGCGCTTTTGTGTATGTAATCTGCCATTGAGCCTGTGCAAAAACAAAAAATTGGCCAATTAAATGACTAAACTCCGACATCTTATGAAACGCGGCACGGACTTTCTGGGCTGCGATGTCGCGATCATGTGCGGTGCCATGTCGTGGGTTTCGGAGCGCAATCTGGTATCTGCAATTTCCAACGCGGGCGGGTTTGGAGTTATCGCCTGCGGCGCAATGACTCCCGAATTGCTCGACATCGAAATTGCCGAGACAAAGAAGCTGACGGCAAAACCTTTCGGCGTGAACCTCATCACGATGCATCCTCAGATCATGGAGTTGATCGCCGTTTGCGCGCGGTACAATGTCAGCCATGTTGTCCTGGCAGGTGGCCTTCCACCCAAAGGCAGCATTGAGGCGATCAAGGAATTTGGCGCGAAGGTCATATGTTTTGCGCCAGCCCTGACACTCGCGAAGAAATTTACCCGTTCCGGCGTCGATGCTCTGGTGATTGAGGGCAGTGAGGCCGGCGGCCATATAGGACCTGTTTCCACTTCCGTGCTTGCGCAGGAAATCCTGCCTGAACTCGGCGAGCAATTGCCTATCTTCGTCGCTGGCGGAATTGCGCGTGGCGGCGCAATCGCAAGCTATCTGGAAATGGGTGCAGCGGGCGTTCAGCTTGGCACCCGGTTCGTCTGCGCGCATGAAAGCATTGCGCATCCCAATTTCAAGGCAGCATTTCTACGCGCCAACGCGCGCGATGCGGTCGCAAGTGTTCAGATTGATCCCCGCTTGCCTGTGATCCCCGTGCGGGCACTGAAGAACAAGGGTACCGAGGAATTTACCAAGAAGCAGATCGAAGTCGCCGCGATGCTTGACCGCGGCGAAGTCGACATGGAAGCCGCGCAGCTCGAGATCGAGAAATATTGGGCAGGCGCGCTCCGCCGGGCAGTTATTGACGGGGACGTAGAATATGGCTCGGTCATGGCGGGCCAATCGGTTGGCATGGTCCATGTCGAGCGCCCGGTCGTCGATATCATCGCCAAGCTGGTGGACGAGGCGAACGCAGCTTTGGCGCGGTAAAATCTGGCGGTAGGCATCCAGATTTTGAGAAAAACTGTCTTGCTAACGCAATACAGTCTGCGCATATCTGCGATATGACTGACCAAAATTCGCCGGAACTGACGCCCCTTGATCCCGCTTACGTTACGACGACACGCATTGTTTCGGCGCTGAGCCTGCTGCCTTTTGTGATTGGAGCCGGGGTATTGGAAGTTGCCAAGGTCCTTCCTCCCGGCAGTTTCCTGATACCTGTGTTGTTTCTCTATGGTTTCATCGCCTTTGTCGTGCCTGCCCGCAAATACCGCCATTGGGGCTATGACATGGGGGTGGACCGGATCCGCATAGTGCGCGGCTATATGTTTTATCACGATACGATCGTGCCATTCGGCCGGATCCAACATATTGACGTTGATCAGGGGCCAATTGACCGGCGCTATGGCCTCGCCACGTTGACTGTTCACACGGCCGGGAATCACAACAGCAAGGTGGCTCTGCCCGGTCTGGCTCATTCCGATGCGCTTGCGATGCGCGAGGCCATCCGCGCGGCGATCCGGCAAGATTTGCTGTGAACGAAACCGATATCGGGCCTCAACCGCGAACGTCCGACGACGGCGAGCGGCTGCATATCAGCGGGCTGCTCGTCAGCTTCGTATCGGGGCTACCGCAATTGATATTCCCCATTTTTGCCGCTGTTTTTGGTGTGCGAAAAGCCGACAACCCGATTCTCATCCCGATCGTGATAATGGCGGTCTTACTTGCCAGCCTGTTCTTCCGTTGGCTCGCATGGATGCGGTTTCGTTATCATGTCGGCGAACAGGATATTCGTGTCGAAAAGGGGATACTAAACAGGACGGCACGTTCCATTCCCTATGAGCGCATTCAGGACGTCAGCATCGAGCAAAAGCCGCTTGCCCGCATGATGGGACTTGGCGAGGTAAAGTTTGAAACCGGCGGTGGCGATGGCGATGATGCGACATTAAGCTTTGTCACCTTGGACGAAGCTAACCGGTTGCGCGCGCTTATCCGCGCTCGAAAGGCAGGCGCCGCTGCGCCTGAACGGGACGCAATTGTGGCAGGCGAAACGGATGCTCCCCCCATATTCGCCATGGATGGCAAACGGGTCTTCACCTTTGGCCTCTATTCCTTTTCGCTGGTGATTTTTGCTGTTCTCGGTGGCCTGGCGCAGCAGTTTGATTTTCTGTTGCCCTTTGATTTTTGGGATTTCAAACATTGGATTGGTCTCGCCGAAGAGCGCGGCATGAGCGTGAACACTATCAACGGTGTTGGGCTATTTGCACAATTGATGCTGGCCGTCGGCGCGTTGGGGAGCCTTATTTTTATTGGTTTTGCCACAGGTGTGACCCGGACGCTGCTGCGCGAGCATGGGTTCCGCCTGGACCACAGCGCAAAGGGATTCAGGCGCCGGCGCGGGTTATTGACTCTCACCGACGTCGTGATGCCCGGCCACCGTGTACAAGCCGCCATAGTGCAAACCGGTCCGTTTCGAAAACGGCGCGGCTGGCATAGCCTGAAATTCGTGAGCCTGGCGCAGGACAGCAAGGAAGAAACGAATTACGTCGCTGCCCCCTTTGCGACTTTGGACGAAGTGTGGCGCATTGCCCGGGCGGCAACGATCCAGGCACCGGACGCTCAAGCACCACTAAGTAGGGGCGCAGCAAGATATTGGTTCTGGCCATTGGTGATGCTCCCGATCCCGATAGGCATCGGGATTGCGGCGCTTGTAATCTTTGCTGATGCAATGCCCGCACGCGCTGCGTCGCTTCTGCTCTTGTTGGCCGTTGCGGCTGGCGTGGCTTGGCTGGATTGGCGCAAATATCTCTATGGGTTGGATGCCCGGCAACTATATCTTCAACGCGGCTGGTGGCGGCAGCAGCTGACGATTGCGCCGCAAATAAAGGTGCAGAGCATTGAAATCACCCAAGGGCCGCTGACGCGCCGTATGGGATTGGCATCGGTCAAATTCGGTATTGCAGGCGGAACGCTGGAAATGATCGCTCTGCCATTGGCCACGGCCAAGGCCATTCGCGATTCCGTGATGGAGCAGGTTGCGTCGGTTGATTACTCTGCGGTCAATCGATCGCGCTGACGACTTGCGTTTCGATGACGCTGCCGTCGTCCTTGCGCAGCGTCATGGTTACCTTCTTTGTGCCCCAATCGATATCGATCTGGCCAAAATTGGGAATGCCCCATAGCCCGCCGGTCCTGCGCGGATCGGGTTCACGGTCACCGATATCGCCCTTGCCAAAGGCAAAGTTGAGCGAACTTGATGTGAAATCCCATAAGGGTTTGGACAGGCCCGGTGCATTGGTTCTGTAGAACCCGCCAGCATGGCGGTCACCGGTCAGGAAAATCGCATTGTTGATGCTCTTTTTCCCAAGCAGCGCGTAGAACCGGTCGCGCTCTTTGGGGAAGTTGGTCCAGCCTTCAAAATTATGCGCATCGGTCACGACCTGAGTCGATGAAATGATGAAGCGAACATCTGCTGGCTTGTCGAGTTCCTGCGCCAGCCAGTCCCATTGCGTTGCACCCAATATCGTCGCCTTCGCATCCATATTGGGAATATACCAGCCAAGCGTTGGTGCCGGATCGCGATAGGGCATGGTTGCTAAATCAGACCTGAAAAAGCGTCCGTCCAGCATGATGAACTGGACGCGCCTGCCAGCTGGGCCGACGATCCGGCTTTCGTAGACCCCTGGCCGCGATTTTACCTCGTCCGATGCACCCCAATAGCTTTCATACACCTTTTCAGACCATTCCTTGAACGCGAACGATCCGCCGGCGTCATTGGCGCCGTAATCATGGTCGTCCCATGTCGTCATCATCGGGATATTGCGGCGGAAGCGGTCAAATTCGACCCGGCTGTTCAGCTTCTTATAGCTTGCGGTGAGCGTTGGAATATCCGCGCTGTTGGTGGGTCTTGTATCGCCATAAACATTGTCGCCAATCAACAGAAACGCCTGCGGCTTTTGGGCGGCAATGACGTCCCAGAATTTCATGTCACGATTTTCGTTGACGCAACTGCCAAAGGCAAATCGCGTGATCACCGTATCGGCTGTTAGAGGGGCGCTGGGGGGTGCTGTGGGCAGTTTGGTAGTCAGTGTGCCATAATAGGGTCGAAGAGCCTCCTGCGCGCTCTCAGGGGCTCCTGCGGGGGCAATATGACTTGCACATCCCGACACCAATATCGCGACGGCGGGAAGGAGATATTTCATGCGCTGGTCTTGCCTTTGATCACAAGCTGGGTTGCGCCATCGTCGTCTTTGAAAAGATTCGCGTCAATCCCGTAAACCTTCGCCAAATTGGCAGTCGTGATGACGTCTTCCACACTGCCTTGCGCAAACAGCCTGCCCTCGTGCAACAGCAATATTTGGTCGGCAAAGCGCACGGCATGGTGCAGGTCGTGCAGCACCGCGATAACGCCCTTTCCGCCGTGTGCGACTTGCCGCAGCAAGCCAAGTATGTCGATCTGGAAACCCGGATCGAGGTTGGCCAAAGGTTCATCGGCCAGCAGCCATTGTGGCTCCCCTGCCAGCACGCGCGCCAGCAGCACCCGCGCCCGTTCGCCGCCGGACAACTGGGTGATTGGGCGATGCGCAAATTCGGTGGTGGCGGTTGCGGACATTGCCGAAGCGATGGCTTGGCGATCCTCAGCCGAGGTTCCTGTGCCACGCATATGGGGAATGCGGCCAAGCGCGACCAAAGCCTCCGCAGGTATCGCCCAATGCGTTTCTGCACCTTGCGGCAAAAGCCCGATGTGCCGCGCGCGCATCACAGCTGGCATCGCGGCAATGTCTTGGTCGGCAAGCCGCGCTGTGCCCTGGTCAGGTTTCAAGAGGCCAGCAAGGCAAGCGAGCAACGTCGATTTTCCTGCACCATTTGGTCCAAGGATTACCGTAAGCTTTCCGCTTTCAAAAGTCGCATCGAATACGTGAAGTGTCGGCCGATCGCCATGCGCAAAGCTCAGATTATGGACCGACAAGGTCATATGACGCCCCTCCGGTTGCGCAACAACAGGACAAGGAAAAATGGCGCCCCCAATACCGCCATGGCGATGCCAAGCCGCACTTCCCCGGGACCCGGAACCAGACGCACCAGGCTGTCGGCGGTCAGCGTCAAAATTGCGCCACCCAGCGCCGAGGGAATCAAAATCTGCGATGGTTGCTCCCCGTAAACCGCGCGAACGAGATGCGGCACGATCAACCCGACGAAGCCGACCACGCCTGAAACCGCGACGGATGCGCCAACCGCGAGGCCAACCCCCAGCACGATGATCCACTGAAGTTTGAACAGGTCGATGCCAAGGCTGCGCGCGCCGTTTTCGCCCAGCGTTAAGGCATCCAGCGCTCTGCCGGTGGTGAGCAGCAGCAACCCGCCAAGAAGCATGAAAGGAACCGCAAGCCACAGATCGGTCACCAGCCGGTCGGTGAGCGCGCCCATCAGCCAATTGATGATTTCACTCATGGCGAAGGG
>JANMJX010000013.1:0-20124 GCA_031371575.1 Sphingomonadales bacterium | reverse complement strand
CGGCCGACGCGGAAGCGCTGGTGCTGCTTCCGGCTGATGGCGTTAATGGATTAAGGCTCGATGGTTCCATCAGGCTAATGCCGCGAGCCGCCTTTGGTGTGGCTGTCACATTTTCCCCGGGGGTAAAGGTTCCCAAAGGCCCCGGGGCCGCCCTGAACGGACGGGACGGTTTCCCGCCATATGCAGCCACTTTTGCGCTGTTCAGAGCTTGATGCAACAGGCCCTTTTTCAAGGCTGAAGCAAGCACCCTATCGCGCCGGCCGTGCTGACAGGTCACCCCGCCAGCGTTCCCATCATCCCGACCCACGTTCTAGACCGCAGCCTGAATGACGCGAATCAATTAACCTATCCGGTTATTTGTAGGAAAGTGTTTTTTTGGGGAACTATATACTTAACTAGCCAAAGAGCGCTTGACTAGCCATCTAGTTTCGGCTAGTTAGGTTTTATGACGCAGAAACCTGAAACCGTAAGCCTCTATCAATTCTTTCAGCGCTTCCCCGATGAAGCCGCTGCACGGGGTTATTTCGAGACTAACCGTTGGGCTGGCGAAGTATCTTGCCCCCATTGCGGGAGCCTATCGGTCGCGCCGGTCAAGAGCATGAAGCCCATGCCTTACCGTTGCCGCGATTGTCGCCAGCATTTCAGCGTTCGCACTGGCACGGTATTGGCAGAGAGCCGCTTGCCGCTGCACAAATGGCTTATGGCGATTTACATGATGACAACGGCGCGTAAGGGCATCCCTTCAACCCAGATGGCGCGTGAACTTGGCATTACACAGAAATCGGCATGGTTTCTTGCACAGCGCATTCGTGAAACATGGCTCAATAAAACTTGGTCAGACGACATGGGGCCAGACGTGCAAGTCGATGAGACCTACATGGGAGGCAAAGAGCGCAACAAACACGCTGACAAGCGCACTGCGCACGGTATCGGGACTAAGGTTGCTGTGATCGGTATGTTGGAAACCAATGGCCGTGTCCGTGCAGAGCCTATCGGCAAGCTAGACAAGACCCACTTACAGCGCTTCGTTCGCGCCAACGCTGCCGAGGGTGCAACAGTCACAACCGACGCTTTCGCTTCATATCGCGGCCTAGATGACGTTTACACGCACCAGACCGTCAATCACTCGGTTGGCGAGTATGTTCGCGATCAAGCACACACAAACGGCATTGAAAGCTTCTGGGCTTTGCTAAAGCGCGGTCACTATGGCGTTTACCACATGATGAGCGTCAAGCACCTTCATCGCTATGTCGATGAATTTTCATTCCGTCACAACACGAAAGCCGCTGGCACAATGGGCTTCATCGAAGCTACTGTTGGCCGCATGGTCGGCAAGCGCCTCACCTACAAGGAACTGATTAATGCCTGACGATAAAATCATTCCACCTATTGATGCATCTTTTGAAGCCGTTGCACAGGCGATGGTGGCTGCGAAAACGCCAAAGGAAATCACCCCCAAAGCCGCAGGAATCAGCGTTTTAGCGGGGAAAAGTGGCTCAAAGGAAATCAGCCCTTATGAGCCAGAACTTGACTTTGGCATTGAAACAGAGCGCGATGTTAACGGTATTGGCATGGGGGTCTTGAAAGACGGCACCCCATACTTGAACCAAAGGGGCCTAGCGCGCTTGTGCGGAGTCCAGAACGCTCACATCGGAACAATTAGCAGCCAATGGGCGGACAATGAACCGAAGCCGCGCATTGCGGCCATAAAAGCGATCTTAGCAAAGTCTGGCTATCTGTCAGCCAAGGCTCACATTGAGATAATGCATAATGGTATTGTCCATTATTGCTACCCTGCGGAAATCTGTCTTGCTGTCTTAGAATATTATGCCTTTGATGCCGGAACTAACTGTCAACCGGAGGCCAGAGACAATTTTAGATTACTTGCTGGCTCAAAGCTTAGAGAACTTATTTATTCCCAAGTCGGTTACGATCCGTCCGGCAAACTTAATCAGAAATTCCAAAAATGGCATGAACGCCTTGCCCGAAACAATCACGCCTCTCCTCGCGGCTTCTTTGATGTGTTCACGGAAGCCGACACCGTGATTTATGAGTTGATTGTAGCTGGCGCGCCCGTTGGCGATACAATGATTCCCGATGGCTCAATAGGGATTCATTGGGGCAAGCATTGGGAGTTCAATGGGCTAGAACGAAAATTCGGCCCACGTCAGAGATATGCGCATAATTATCCAGACAGCCACCCTCAATCAAAAGCAAACCCCGTTCCTGCATGGTGCTATCCAATTGATGCCCTCGGCCAATACCGAACATGGCTTCAAGATGTTTACATAGAAGGCGGGAAGTTGAAGAATTATCTATCCGGCAAGGTGGCTAGGGGCGAATTACCCCCATCCGTGGCACAGCTTGCTATTGCTACAATGACACCAGGACAAATTGAGGGTTAATCTCTGTCTGGTTTTCTTGCGCCTAAGAAAATACCGGTCAAGACCATGCCCACCAGACCAATCACAGTGGTAGCAGTGCTGCCCACGAGGAACTGTAAAACACTTTCAGGCAATGCAAAAGCGATGCCCTGAAAACCGTGCAACGTCACCAAAATTGCCACAACAGCACAATAAACACACATAAACCAAAATGCTTTGTGAGCAAATGGCTCAATTAAATCGTCTAATATCTCAATTGTTCGGACGCGTTTTTTGGTTTTATCCAAATCCTCTTTTAGAATTGCGTTTTCTTCACTCAACCGGACAAACGCATCTCTAAAATCAGCGGCGCTAACAGTTACATCTTGCGCTGATACAACCGCCGTAGTGGGCGCATTGTCAATATCATCTACCGTGATGGGTAGAGCGTTATCGCCTTCCTGCAAGACCAAGCTCTGTAAAATGCTGCTTAATATCGTCCTGATCTAGTGCAGAGTTTCTACCACGGCCAAAGTAGGCGTTGCTCCAAGGTGTGCCCTCTTGGTGCGTCAAATCCGACAGCTCCATGCCTGAATAGCCGCCATAACGCTTCCATACGTGCTCAATCACAGCCTTTTCGCTTTGCGACAAGTCCGCATTATAAGGCGTCCCATCATGTTTCCCCAGCAAGCGATTTTTCCCGTTGCGGCCCAAATCGCGCAAGTGGTTCCATAAAACGCGAATGACAGGCCCACCGTCCCATGCCTCTATCCGGTCATCGAATAAGGGTGCGTCATTGATGGCAAGATTCCAGCCATTGGCGATGTAGACGAGTTTTTGCAGCCACATCTGGTTGATGGGCTTACCATCCGAGAGTTTCAGAAACTCATTTGCTATGGCTCTTGCATCGTAATGGGGCATGATAAACTCCGTTCTCTATATGGACCACCTCAACCGAACATTCAATCCCACATGCTAGCCGACGCCGCTTGGCTAGCTATCTATATAGTTCCCTTTTTTTGAGGGGTGGTAAATTATTCTGGACCGTCAACGCTAATGTGAAAACATGTCACCAACAGAACGTCACCGTGGAGCCGAAGGCGTGCAGAGCACAACTTGTTGATTCGAAGCGCATCTCTTGCAACCCCCTTCCGTCACCCTGAACTTGTTTCAGGGTCTATTTATTCTTTCGGGCTCTGGGCGTGCTGCACAATGGATCCTGAAACAAGTTCAGGATGACGAAGCGGGGGATGACGACCCGGGGGAAGGATGACGAAGTGGGAAAAGGGGAGAAGTGGGACAAACAGAAGCCCCGCAACAAACCCTACAATACAGGCTCTTCAACGACCTCGGCGGCCTTGCGGCGGCGGCGGGTGAACCAGATGGCGATCAAAGCCAATTCGTACAGCAGGCACAAGGGCAAAGCGAGCAGCAGCTGCGAGACGATGTCGGGCGGCGTCAGCACAGCAGCAAGCGCGAACACGCCAACAATGGCGTAGCGCCGGGCGCCGCGCAATTGCTCAAGCGTCACGATCCCGGCACGCTCAAGGAGCATCAGCAGCACGGGCAGCAGGAACGACACGCCAAAACCGAAAATGAACTTCATCACGAAGCTCAGATAATTGTCCACGCCGGGCAACGCCTCCTGCTGGACGCCGCCGACATTGCCGCCAAAGCCAAGCAGATATTTGAGCGCAACGGGGATCGCCATATAATAAGCCATCGCGGCGCCGATGATGAAAAGGACCGGCGTTGCGATCAGGAATGGCAGAAACGCGTTCTTTTCCTTGGTATACAGACCAGGCGCGACAAAGCGCCACAACTGGGTGGCAAAAACCGGAAAGGAAAAGAATGTCGCCGCGAAGAAGGCGACCTTGATCTCGACAAAAAATGCCTCGAATATCGCGGTATAGATCAGTTTCGTCTGGCCCGATTCCAGCAACGGTTGCACCAGAAATCCGAATATCGGCCGCGCAAAATACAGGCTCGCGCCGAACGCGACCGCAAGCGCAAAGAAGCTCCAGAGCAGTCTTGTACGCAGTTCGATCAGATGATCGAGCAAAGGCATTTTGCTGTCGTCGAGATCGTTCATGTCTTGGGCGCCACTTCGGCGGGTGGAGAATCAATTGGCAGTTCAGGCTGTGACGGCACGACGCCAGCGGCCCTGTCAGCAGTATAACCAGTCATCTCGGCGCTCATGTCCGCATTGACGACGTCGGCGCGTGGATCGGCTGGGGGATCAGCAGGATGCTCGCGCATGATGCGCTCATTCTCGGCCTTCCACTTTTTTTCAAGTTCCTCGAGTTCGGACTGGCGGATCATCTCGTCAAAGCCGGACCGAAAATGTGCGGCGACACCGCGTGCCTTGCCGACCCATTTGCCAACCACGCGCAAGACACGTGGCAAATCCTTTGGCCCAATGACCAGCAACGCCACGAGGACAACCAGCATCAGCTCCGACGAAGCAACGTCAAACACGTCAGGCCCCCGGCAGCGAGGGCAAAGTTGGCGCCACTGTCAACGGCTTAGGCTTGCGTTTTGTCAGTCTGTTTTTCGGGTTCGATGACCGTGGTCGTGCCAATTTGCGGCGGCGCCTTGGGCGCGTCATCGTCCTCGGACATGCCCTTCTTAAAGCTTTTGATGCCTTTGGCGACGTCACCCATCATATCGGAAAAACGTCCCTTGCCGAACAAGAGCAACACCAAAATGCCGACAATCAGCCAATGCCAGATGCTAAAACCGCCCATTTCAAACTCCTAACGGGGTGAACCCCGGATGATGCGAACCCTGCTATAGTGCTTTCATACACTATTTAAGCGTTGTTTTCGTTAATTTCCAGTTCGGCGTCACTTTCTTCGCCGTTAAACAGCATATCGCCCATCGCTTCGTCGATCGGGTCAAGCAAGCCAGCGGCTTTCAGGTCGGCAAGGCCCGGCAGATCCTTTCGGCTGGCAAGCCCGAAATGCGTGAGGAAACCGGCGGTCGTGGCGTAGATCAGTGGCCGCCCCGGCACCTCGCGCCGCCCTGCCGGACGGACCCAGCCAGCCTCCATCAAGACATCGAGCGTGCCCTTTGAAATTTGCACGCCGCGAATGGCCTCGATCTCGGCGCGGCTGACGGGTTCATGATAGGCAATGATGGCGAGTGTCTCGACCGCAGCACGACTGAGCTTGCGGCTTTCCTCGCGCTCGCGGCGGAGCAGATGCGCAAGGTCAGCCGCGGTCTGGAAATGCCAGCTCTTGCCGCGCTGGACGAGTTGTATGCCGCGCCCGGCATAATGCGCCTCCAGCTGTTTCAGCGCCGCCGCGATGTCGACATCATCGCCGATATAAAAGCGAATTTGCTCGACGGTCATCGGCTGGTCGCTGGCAAACAAGGTGGCCTCGACCGCGCGCAGAACGGCGTCCAGATCCGTCATGTGGCCTTCAACCGCAACATCAATGGCGCAAAGGTCGCCTCCTGCTGCAGATCCACCACCCCGCGTTTCGCAAGTTCAAGCGCAGCGACAAAACTCGATGCCAGCGCCGACTTGCGCAACGCAGGGTCAGCCATCGGCGGCAGAAAGGCCTCGATCGCAGTCCAGTCAATCGCGCGGCCAATCATCGCTGATACCCTTTCGAGCGCCTGTTCAAGCGTCATGACCTGCCGTTTATGGACAATGTGCATCGCTGGCTGCGTGCGGGCGTTGATCTGGCCATAAGCCGTGATCAGTTCGAAATAGTCGCACTCCCACGCCCGCGCCTTGACCACGCGCAGTCCTTCGGGCGTTGCGCGCATAAAGACATCGCGGCCAAGGCGGTCACGCGCCATCAGCCGTGCTCCGCTCTCGCGCATCGCGTTCAAGCGCTCGAGCCGCAATTGCAGGCGCAGGGCAAGCTCCTCGGGCGACGGGTCAATACTCGGGTCCTTGGGTAGCAGCAGCGCCGATTTCAGATAGGCCAGCCACGCCGCCATCACCAGATAATCGGCGGCCAGTTCAAGCTTGAGCGCGCGCGCCTCGTCAATGAAGACCAGATATTGTTCGACCAGCGCCAGGATCGACAATTGCCGCAGATCGACCTTCTGGTTGCGGGCGAGCGCGAGCAACAGGTCAAGCGGCCCTTCCCAGCCGTCAATATCGATAGTGAGCACATCTGCCGCGTGGCCGCCCTGATCGCGAAGGTCATCCTCCTCGTCAAAGAGCATTTGCCCGGTCATGCCGCGCCGGTTGCCCCGCTGGTCAGCTTTGCCTTGGTATCGGTGAGCGCGAGCAACTGGTCCCTCTTGTCCAGCACATGCGCCAGCCGGTCGGCGCTGAACGCTGCCGGAGCCAATGTCATGGCCCGGTCAAGGCGGAGGCGTGCCGCGTCGGTGATTTCGGGCAGCAACCCGGCAATCGCCACCATCTCGTCATATCGGCCCCAGCAATTGAGCGCGATGTCGCAGCCAGCCTCGACACACCGCAACGCGCGGCTCGCAACATCGCCCTGGAGCGCATTCATGTCGAGATCGTCGCTCATAAGCAGGCCGTCGAAGCCGACACGCCCGCGAATGATGGAGTCGATCACGAAGGGGGACATTGTGGCCGTGTTCTGGTCGTCCCACACATCATACACGACATGGCCAGTCATACCCATCGCCGCCGTGTTGAGCGCGCGAAATGGCAAAAGATCCTGCTCCAGCTCAGTCTCGCTCGCGGTCACATGCGGCAGGTCGTGGTGCGTGTCCACACTGGCGCGCCCCTGCCCCGGCATATGCTTGACCACGCCGATGACGCCACCTGCGGCAAGCCCGTCCAATATCGAACGGCCAAGCGACGCGACGCGTAGCGGATCGCTGCCGAGCGCGCGATCGCCAATCGCCGAATGGGTTTCGGGAACGCGGACGTCGAGAACCGGCAGGCAATTGACGTTGACGCCGACTTCCGTGAGCGACAGCGCAATCGCCTCCGCATTGCAACGTGCAGCTTCCATGGCAGTAATAGGCGCCAGGTCGTACAGGGCATCGAACGCGCCACCAGCAGGGAAATCGGGCCAGACCGGCGGACGCATGCGCGCGACGCGGCCGCCTTCCTGATCAATCAGGATCGGCACATCGTCGCGGCCGTGCAGCGCGCGCAGGCTGTCGGTCAGGGCGCGGACCTGCGCCCGATCCTCGATATTGCGCTTGAACAGGATATAGCCTGCCGGCACGACATCGCGGAACAGGCGTTTCTCGTCATCCGTCAAGGTCAGGCCCGAAAGGCCGAAAATTACCGGTTTCATAAGGCCCAAGCTAGGGCCGCCGCGGCCCCAAGGCAAGCGCGGAGCAGCGGCACCAGCGTCGTAATCTGTGTATAATTAGCGGATAGCCCCCAGGAAATCGAGCTTGCCCAGCGGCACGCCTTTCATCCGCAGCAATGCATAAGCGATGCTCAGGTGGAAATAGAAATTGGGAATGGCAAAGCCATGGACATAGGTGCTTCCCGTGAATGGAATGTCGCCGCTTGGCGTGGTCAGCACGACCTTAGCGTCCTCGCGGCCTTCAAAGCCATCGGCTGGCGTTTTTTGCAGAAATGCAATCGCCTTGGCCACGCGGGTCTGCAGGTCTTCGAAGCTTGCTTCATCGTCGGCCCAGGGCTCGTTCTCCACCTGGCCAACGCGCACCGCAACAAATTTCGCGGTGTCAGTCACCATCTGGATCTGCCGGGTCAGCGGCGCCATGTCGGCGATCAGGCGCGCATCAAGCATTTCGGCGGTGTCCATGCCCTGTTCGGCGGCATAGGCCTTTGCCTTTTCGAGAATGTTGGACAGGTTTTGCAGTCCGCGGACGAAGGCGGGGATGGATACGTCATATAATGCAGGCATTTCGGGCTCCCTTTAATGATGCCCCGATATAAGTTGCAATTTGCAACTAATCAATGCCGAAAACCTAATCGTGCCTCCCCATCGACTAGCCATGGGAGGGGAACCGCGCCAAAGGCTGGGTGGAGGGGAATTCGCCGTCCATTGAGCCGCCGTCATCCCAGCCCTTCCCGTCATCCCAGCGCATGCTGGGATCCATCGCGTCTGGCAATAAGACACAATGTGCCTTCCCTTGTAACCGAAATGCGTGATGGATCTCCGCCTGCGCGGGGATGACGAACGGGAATTAGCAGACGCGAAAGAGACCTAACGCACGATGAGGCAGTTTTCGCCGGCGGCCTTAAGCTTCGCGCATAATTGCTGGGCGGCGGTTGAATCGGGCGTCACTGCCTGCAAGCGGAACACACTGCGGCCGCCTTCAACGCTCGCCTGTGCGATTTTGCGGTTAACGCCGGCAAGAAAGCCAAAGCGCTTGTTAAGGCCTGCCCAGGCGGTTTCCGCCTTGGCCGTGTCGCCATATGCGCCAAGCTGGACCATCACGGCGTTTGCGGGCGTGCTATCGGTCTTTTCGGCTGCTGCAGGTTTGGCAGCGCTGCCGGCTGGTGCAGCGGCGGGGGTTGGCGGTGGCGGTGCCAGAACTGCGCCTGTTTTCTGCCCTTCGGATGCAGCGAAGGCTGAATCGCCTTCACCTTCAAAGACCTTGCCACCGGCATCGGCTGGCTTTTCCTTGTAGCTTCCCTTCGGCGCAGCGATCAGCTCGCCCGTGCCATTCGCGCCGTCATTAGGGTTACTTTGTAACCAATATATCCCGCCGACGATGGCAGCGATGAACAGGAGACCAGCAAACACAAGCGACGCAATTTTCGTCGGTGATGCGTTGTCCGCACCGTCATAGCCATCAGCCGTTTCAAGCCATGGCAGCCGATCATTGTCGTCGAGATTTAGCCCATTGTCGTTGCTGTCCATCACGCCATCCCCAGTCATCACATATTATACGCGGCTTCGACCCCCATCAACCGCAGCCCGTTGCGCAGCACTTGGCCGATATTGGTCGCCATGAAAAGCCGGGCACCCGTGAGCGCCGGATTCTGTGCCAATATAAAACGTTTGTCGGGCTGGTCATTGCCTAAATTCCAATAGGCATGAAAGCCAGCGGCAAGATCGTTGAGATAAAACGCAATCCGGTGTGGCTCGCCTGATTTGGCTGCGGCCTCGACGATGCGCGGAAAGTTCGCAGCTTCGCGGATGAGGCCGATTTCCGCATCCCCAAGCAAGGCAATACGTGCGCCGTCGGGGCCAAGCCCTTCGGCCTCTGCCTTGCGCAACGTCGATGCAATGCGGGCATGTGCGTATTGCACATAGAACACCGGATTGTCCTTCGACGCCTCGACCACCTTGGCAAAATCGAAATCCATCTGCGCATCGGACTTGCGCGTCAGCATCGTGAAGCGGACGACATCCTTGCCGACTTCCTCAATGACTTCGGCAAGCGTGACAAAGCTGCCCGAACGCTTGGACATCTTTACAGGTTCGCCGCCACGCAGCAGGCGCACCATCTGCACCAGTTTGACGTCAAAGGCGACCTTGCCGCCCGTCAGCGCATTGACCGCTGCCTTGATGCGCTTGACCGTGCCGGCGTGATCCGCACCCCATATGTCGATCATGGCATCGACGCCCTGGCTTTTCTGGAAATGATAAGCGAGGTCAGCGCCGAAATAGGTCCAGCTGCCATTGGATTTCTTGATCGGCCGGTCCTGATCATCGCCAAATTGCGTTGAGCGAAACAAAGGCAGAGTCACTGGCTCCCAGTCCTCGATTTCCTTGCCCTTGGGCTTTTCCAGTTCGCCGTCATAGACAAGGCCGCGCGCGCGCAGTTCGCGCTCCGCCACATCGGCCTTTCCGGCGTCGTGCAATTCGGCTTCCGACGAAAACAGGTCATGATAGATACCGAGCAGCGCAAGGTCCGCCTTGATCATCTCCATCATCTCGGCGACCGCAGCCTTGCGGAACAGCGCTAGCCATTCGCTTTCGGGCGCTGCGACATATTGGTCGCCAAAACGCGCAGCCAGACGCTGTCCGACAGGGATCAGATAATCGCCGGGATACAGCCCCTCGGCGATTTCGATGCTTTCGCCCAATGCCTCGCGATAGCGCAAATGCGCCGAACGGGCGAGGACATCGACCTGCCCGCCGGCATCATTGATATAATATTCGCGAATGACGCGGTAACCTGCAAATTCGAGTAGCTTTGCCAGCGCATCGCCCACCACTGCTCCGCGGCAATGGCCCATATGCATTGGGCCAGTCGGGTTGGCGGAGACATATTCGATATTCACCGACTTGCCATCGCCCAGATGCGAGCGGCCATAATCATCGGCAGCGGCCGCAATCGCGCGCAATTCATCAAGATAGACCGACGCATCGAGCCGCAAGTTCAGGAACCCTGGCCCGGCGATTTCAACCGCGGTCACGCCAGCTACTTTTGCCAGCTCGGCGGACAAGGCCTGGGCCAACTGGCGCGGGTTGGTGCCTGCGGGCTTGGCCAGCACCATCGCCGCATTGGTCGAGATATCACCGTGCGACGCGTCGCGTGGTGGCTCAATGGTCACATTGCTCCGGTCCAGACCAGCGGGCAAAACGCCCTGCGCAACAAGTGCGTCCAGCGCATGGTCGACATGCGCTGCATATTGTTCAAAAAGAGTCATGACTTTGCCTTGAAACGAACGCGGATCACCGCGTGACATTATAACGCAGCTGATCTTCGCTCAGCTGGAACCCGATAAGCATTTCAAAGCTTGATCGGACGACCGCCGCGCGGACTTCGGGGTCCGCCATTGGGTCAAGCGCGGCATCGGCATCGCCAGGCTTGCGCTTTTTCGTGATCTTCTGGACGATTTCTGCAGGCAGGCTCGCTGACGATTTGTCGATAAAGCTCGCGGCTTGACCGGTAGCCGATGCGCGCTGCTGGCCATCGGCGAATTGAAGCGTGACCTGACCGACGCGCTTGGCCACCACGGCGCTGCCACCCTGCACAACAGTCGTAAAATAGGGCAAGGTTACCGTCCGGGCTCCGCGCGCATCACTTCGCCGGGCTTGCACATCAAAGGACGCCTGCGAGTATATTTTCTCGCCACCTTCGTTGCAGGTGGGGCGGATATTGGTGATATTCGCAACAACGTCGATGGCATTTGCATCCTGGCTGCTGGTGGGATTGAAAATCGTCACATCGCCCGTGCCATCGGGAATGGCCACATTGGGGCAACCCGAACGTGTCACATTGACGCCAACGCCAGTGGCAATGTCGAGCTCGCCATCGCGCGAGCAGCCGGCCAAAGTAGCTGCGGCAATGGCGATGGTCAGGGCTTTGGCAGCGAAGTTCATAACAGGGTAATCCTCGAATTTCATAGCTTGGGTCGCGGGTGCGAAACGTGCATTGGTCCTTATCCGCCGATCGCGGCCTGCGCAACAGGGGAAAGGTCTTGGCGGATGCGCAGCTTTTAACTAAAGGTCATTGCCGATGACTGAACAGAAAAACTCCAAGAAACCGCTTCGGCTCCTGCTGGCCGCGCCGCGCGGATTTTGTGCTGGCGTCGACCGCGCGATCCAGATCGTCGAGCTTGCGCTCGAACAGCATGGCGCGCCGGTCTATGTGCGCCACGAAATCGTCCATAACCGCTACGTCGTGGACAGCCTGAAGGCCAAGGGCGCAATTTTTGTCGAGGAGCTGGACGAAGTGCCCGATGGCGGCCATGTCGTGTTTTCCGCGCATGGTGTGCCCAAATCGGTTCCAGCCAATGCGCAGCAGCGCGGGCTGGCCTATTTCGACGCAACGTGCCCCTTGGTGTCGAAGGTCCACAAACAGGCTGAACGTCAGGTTGAAGCAGGCCGCCATATCATTTTCGTTGGCCATGCCGGCCACCCCGAAGTTATCGGTACATTCGGGCAGGTGGAGCCCGGCGCGATGACGTTGGTTGAAACCGCTGAAGACGCGGAATCGATTGATCCAATTGATCCCAATAATCTCGCGTTTCTGACTCAAACCACTTTGTCTGTTGATGACACATCCGAAATCGTCGCAATCCTTCAACAGCGCTTTCCCAACATTGTAGGGCCAAAGGGCGAGGATATCTGCTACGCCACATCCAACCGGCAAGAGTCCGTAAAGGCAATTGCGGGCGATTGCGATCTCGTGCTCGTCATTGGCGCGCCGAACAGTTCCAATTCGCTTCGCCTTGTCGAGGTTGCCGCGCGCTCAGGCGCAAAGGCCTATCTTGTGCAGCGCGCCGAGGAAATCAGCCTTAACTGGTTTGACGATGTAAACACGCTTGGCCTGACGGCGGGCGCGTCGGCGCCTGAAGTATTGGTGCGTGAGATTATCGACGCGTTGGCGCTGCATTTCGATCTGGACGAACAAGTGGTCACCACGGCCGAAGAAAGCATCACGTTCAAACTGCCGCGTGAACTGGCTGGAGCGGTGGGCTGATTTGGCAGTCTACACGCAGCTTGGTCCAGAACAGGTCAGTGCGTTGCTGGCACATTATGATGTGGGCGAACTGATTGCGCTCAAGGGCATTGCCGAGGGTGTCGAGAACAGCAACTACTTCGTCGAAACCACCCAAAGCCGCTTCATCCTCACCGTGTATGAAAACCGCGTAAACCCTGATGATCTGCCCTTTTTCTATGCGTTGCTGAAACATTTGCACGACGCAGGGTGCAAGGTTCCGCAGTTCATGGCGGACCGCGATGGCCAATGGCTTCAATCAGTTGCAGGCAAGCCAGCCTGTCTTATCGAATTTCTGAACGGGGTCTCAGTGACAACAGCAACGCCAGCCCAGGCGCACGCGACCGGCGCCGCTTTGGGGCAAATGCACAAGGCGCTCGCAGATTTCACCTTATCCCGGCCAAACAGCCTTGGCATTTCAGCATGGCGTCCATTGGCTATGCGCTGCACAGTCGACGGGTTAAATGCGATATCCTCCGGATTGGCTGACCGGATATTGTCGGAGTGCGATTATCTGGAGGCGCATTGGCCAGGCCATTTGCCCATTGCCGCAATCCACGCCGATCTGTTCCCCGACAATGTCCTCATGCTTGGTGACAATGTCACTGGCCTCATCGACTTCTACTTCGCCTGCACCGATATCCGCGCATATGATTTGGCCGTGACGCACAGCGCATGGTGTTTTTCAAATGATGGGGCGGCATTCGATGCGGACGTGAGCGCCGCACTGCTGAACGGCTATGCTGCCACGATGCCCTTGGACGCGGAGACCCGCAACGCTTTGCCGGTCCTTCTGCGTGGCGCATGTTTGCGTTTTCTGCTCACCCGCTGTTATGATTGGATCAATACACCAGCTAACGCGCTTGTGACGCGCAAAGACCCGCTGGCATTCCTGCGCAGGCTGGATTTCTACAGCGACGCAGGACAGGTCCAGAACATGTTGAGGCAAGATCAGTGAAGCAGCTTGAGATATTTACCGATGGTGCGTGCAAGGGCAATCCCGGCCCGGGTGGCTGGGGCGCAGTGATCCGTTATGGAAAGCATGAAAAGGAAATTTCAGGCGGCGATCCTGACACCACCAACAACCGGATGGAACTGTCCGCCGCGATTCACGCGCTGAAGATTCTGATCGAGCCGTGCCATGTCAAACTGCACACCGACAGCAAATATGTCCTTGATGGCATTACCAAATGGATTCATGGCTGGCAGCGTAATGGCTGGAAAAACGCCTCAAAACAGCCGGTGCGCAACGCAGACCTGTGGCATGACCTGATTGAATCGGTTGCCCGGCATCAGGTCGAATGGATCTGGGTCAAAGGCCATAATGGCCACCCCGAAAACGAACGCGCCGACCGGTTGGCAAGCGACGCCGCAGAGGCTGCTGCCAAGCGCTGATGTGCAGGCTATTCAGCCGAACCCTTTCCGGCGCGAATGATGATGACGGCGGCAATTGCAAGCAGCAGGATGGCGGCTGCCTCAAACAGGATGTTCTCGGGCGCCATGTCCTTGCCTTGCAAGACAATAAGCCGGGCGAGCGCAGTGACCGCAATAAAAATCGGATAGACGAAAGGTGACCCTCGCCCCGTGTAGAACACGGCGATCATTCCGATGACTTCGGTGTACAGAAATATGAGAAGAATGTCGGCCAGCGTGATCGTTTGCGCGCGGTACACGCCTGAAATTTCGATGCCCGTCGCGCCGATCGTCATGGCTGCCGCGACGATAAGGAGCGCCCGTTCGATAAAACGGAAACCGATCAGCGCAGCCGTAGCGCTTTTGTCGTCGAGGTCACTGTCCGTTAACGGGTCTATTTTCGAGGGACTATCGTCTGGCGGCGTCACGCTGAAGCGGCCCAATAATGCAGTTGCAATATCAGCCCGTAGTCATGCGGTGGTGCTTGCGCACGACTGCGGCCGTCGGCACCGTCAAGACGGGCCGGCTCAGGCGTCACGAATCTCGGCTTCGGGCCCGTTCTTCTTGATCGACTCAATCACACTTTTTGCATTGGCGCGCGACGCGTAGCCTTCGGTCCAGAACATGGTTTCATTATTATATTTGAAGTAAGCGACAAATTCGCCCTTCTTGTTTTCTTTGATTTCGAAATAATGCGCCATAAAAGCCTCCCAACTCCGGACCGGACCGCCTCAGTTTATCAAAGCCTATCGCGGTATCAAGTCAATTTGGCGTCGCTCAGTTGAAACGCCCCGGCGCGTATATCTCGGCATCTACATTGGCTGGCGCGGCGCAACCGACATCGAGCAAAGACGCGGCCAGCTGCGCTGCGGCAGGTGCGGTCTGGATGCCAAAGCCACCCTGCCCGGCAAACCAGAAAAATGCGTCATGGGCGATATCGCGGCCAATCACCGGCAGCCTGTCGGGCGCAAAGCTGCGCAAACCTGCCCATTTATGTTCCACCCGGCGAATTTCCCAGTCGACCACCTGTTGCAGCCGGTCGATAGCGATGGCGACATCCATTTCCTCTGGCGCTGCGTCGCACGCCGGGGTCGCGCTTTCGTCATGCGGGCTGAGCCATAGCCGTCCACCACTGTCAGGCTTGAAATAGAAGCTGCCATCAAGGCCAATGACCAAGGGCAGGTGAGCAGGCACTTGCGGAGACACCGCCAGCTGCGCGATGGTCCGGCGATAGGGTTGAATGCCCAATACGCTTATGCCGGCAATCCGCGCGACGTCGTCCGCCCATGCCCCGGCCGCATTGACGATCATGCCCGCCGAACAAGCAAAGCCGCCTACGCTGATATGCCACGCATTGTCGGCCCAACTGGCGGCATGTAGCCGGCTGTTGCATTGGAGCACCGTTCCCTGCCTTTTGGCCTGGCGCAGATACGCCGCATGCAACGCCGCAACGTCGATGTCGCAACAGGCAGGCTCCCACAAGCCATGAGTCCATGACTCACGCAGGCCCGGTACATGCATCTCCAGATCAGCACGGCCGGCCTGTTCGATATGCACGCCGCTGGCCGCAAATTCGGCCAGCATATTGTCGGCATAAGCCGTCTGATCGGCTGTGCCGACATGCAGCGCACCACGGGCAAACATCAATGGGCCATCATGAAAATCGGCAGGTGGCGCTGCCAGAAACGGACCCGACGCGGTCGTCAGCGGCTGAACGCCGGGACCCCCATAGCATTCGTCCCAGAAGGCGGCTGATCTGCCCGTCGAATGGTAACCGGGAAGTGCCTCTGCTTCGATCAGGACGACCGAACGGTGCACTGACAAATGCGCAGCAAGGCTTGCACCGGCGATACCGGCCCCGATAATGGCGAAGTCAAAATCGTTCATGGTCGAGGTGCGTGGGCATCCAGAAACTGGTCCATCCGCGTCAGGCACTGATCGCGGACAGGATCGGCCTCACGCAGCAGTTCATGCGCGGCTTCCTTGCCAAAAATCAACGTTTCGGCGTGCGGCAAGCGTTTGGCATCGGCGATAACGCGTGGCGTGCTCACCAGCTGGTCATTTGTGGTCGCCAGCAACAGGATCGGCGTCTGCACGCCTTCAAGCAAGCCAGGTGCATCAAGCATGCGGATGGAGGCAATTGCGCGCTCCACCCACCGCCAGCTGGGCGGGCCCAATTTAACGTTGGGGCGCAGCTTCCACCATGCAATCTCATCCTCGTACCGGGCGTCGTCATGGGTAAGCATTTTACCGCGCATGCTGAGCGGCGACATGGGCTTCTCGCTGACTTTCCACGCGGGAACCTCGCCTT
This sequence comes from Sphingomonadales bacterium, assembly GCA_031371575.1. Classification (GTDB taxonomy): domain Bacteria; phylum Pseudomonadota; class Alphaproteobacteria; order Sphingomonadales; family Sphingomonadaceae; genus Sphingorhabdus_B. Next base: position 3,714 of record JANMJX010000013.1, on the reverse strand, counting down.
TGCCGAGCAGAACCATCAGCTTTGCAAAAGCATGGTTAACGGCCAGCGGAAGTCCACCGGTCTGAATTCCAAGCATTGGCGCACTCAAAATAACGGCGTCCGGGTCGATCGCTTTTTCCACCAGCGCGCGCATCGCCAAATGTCCGCCCATGCTGTGCGCGACGACGACATGCGGCCCCGGGCATTCCTGTTTCCACCCGCTCCAGAAACTCCGCAAATCATTAATCCAGATGGAAAAATCGTCGATATGCCCGACTTCGCGGTCATCGAGCAGGCGGCCGGAATCGCCCTGCCCCCGCCAGTCGATGGCGGTTACGCGCCATCCGGAATCCGCATAATAAGCCAGCGTCTCGAGATATTTTTCATAATGGTCGCCGCGCCCAGGAAGGAATAATATTGACCCGCGCGGCGGGTTTGCGCCCTTCCAGTCGATGCGGCGGATCGCCCATCCATCCATGGCGTTCCAGACGCTCTCCACTGCATCAGGGGGGATAATGCGTCTATCTATCGGAATATTTGGTGCGGGCATGGTTACCTTTTAGCAATGTATTCAGGTTAATGCTGACCAGATGAGCAGTGAAATCCTCGCATACGCAACGTTAGGCAGCTTGGCAATTGCGCTGTTGTTCTCGATTTATACCGATATCCGGTACCGGCTTATCTACAACAAGATAACGCTGGCGATCGCGCTTGCCGCGCCTTTGTTCTGGTACGCCTCCGGCAGCTATGGATTGCAGGATGTCGGCATCCATCTTTTGACCGCGGCAATCACCTTTGCCTTCTTCGCCATTGCGTTCCATTTCGGCGCAATGGGTGGCGGCGATGTGAAACTTTTTACGGCGCTTGCGCTGTGGTTTCACTGGATTGAAGCCATCCGGCTGATTTTATATGCGTCCATAATCGGGGCGCTGGTAACTATCATTTTTCTCTCAATTCACAAATGGAAACAAAGGGATGGCCGTGCGCGCATACCCTATGGTGTAGCCATCTCTATTGCAGGGTTGTGGATAGCCGGTGAACGGATTTTTAACCATTTTACAGGAAGTAGCATTCTCTAATCAGAGTACCACGCAGGGGACAGTTTGTCATGGATAGTAAGAAAGTCGTATTGCTGGTCGCTGCGCTTTTGATCGCAGCAGTCACCGCCTTTATGGCGCGCAGCATGTTCACCGGTGCGTCAGCACCACAGGCTGCAGCAGCCGCGGCGCCAGCGCCAGTCCCGACCGGACCGAAAGTTCTGGTCGCGACACGGGCTTTGCCTCCGGGCACGCTGATCACGGCAGACAGTGTCCGCTACCAGCCTTGGCCCAAGGAACTCGTTCAGGAAGCCTATTTCAAAGAAGGTGACGAAGGCGCTTCGGTCGAAGGTCTTGTTGGCACAGTTGTCCGCAACGCGATTACCGCTGGCCAGCCACTGACTCAAGGTTCGCTTGTCAAACCAGGCGATCGCGGTTTCCTCGCAGCTGCACTTGGACCTGGCATGCGTGCCGTGACGGTACCTGTGTCGGCGCTGACCGGCGTTGCCGGATTTGTTTTTCCCGGCGACCGTGTCGATCTTGTTCTGACCCAGAATGTCAACGCCAGCAGCGGCCCGCCACTGAAGGTATCTGAAACCATCGTGCGCAACCTGCGTGTTCTCGCAACAGACCAGCGCGCCGCGCCGACGCTGGATGACAAGGGCAACACCGTTGTGACCGAGTATAAGCTGGTCACCATCGAAGCCACGCCGCGCATTGCCGAGAAGATTACGGTTGCCCAGTCCATCGGAACGCTCAGCCTGTCGCTGCGCGCCTTGACTGACAATGCAGCCGAATTGGAACAGGCCATGGTATCGGGTGACGTCAACATTCCCGAAGGTGCAACTGCCGCGCAGGAGCAAGCCATCATGCGCCAGATCGCCCAGCGTCCGACCGCAGGTCGCAGCAGCTATGCCACAGGTGGCGATGTATCGCGCTTCCAACGCAGCAGCGTGCCAGCACAGATGCCGCTCGCCGTTGCCGCCGAACAAGCGCGCACACAAAAACAAGTCGACAGAATCATAAAGGGCCCAGTCGTCCGCGTTTCACGCGGTGGTTCTGTGACCGAAATCGACGTCAGCCGGAGATAACAGACATGGCACGTTTTAAATCATTCAAGTCCGGCTTTGCCGCAATAGCTATCACCGCCGCACTCGGCACGACAGCTCTCGTGGCACTGCCAACGTCAGCCGCAGCGCAGTCTTCCAAAGACGGCACGTTGCTGACATTGTCCATCGGCCGTGGTCAACAGATCAATCTGGGCACGAACATCACTGATGTCGTCGTCGCCGATCCAGCGATTGCCGATGTCGAAGTCAAGTCCGGCCGCCAGATCTACATTTTGGGCAAGGGCCCAGGCGAGACAACGGTGTATGCAACCGATGCCGCTGGCCGCACAGTTTACAAGGCGACGGTTCGCGTTGGCAACAACATGGACTCGATTGCGCAAATGCTGGCTGTGGCCATGCCGGACTCGCAAATTGTCGTGACGACCATGAATGGCGTCATTCTGCTGACTGGGACCGTTGACCAACCTGAAGAGGCGGCTGAAGCCGAAACCCTGGTGAAGACCTTTTCCGGCGGAACAACGCAAGTTGTCAGCCGCCTGAAAAACGCCACTCCGCTGCAGATCAATCTGCAGGTGCGTGTGGCAGAAGTAAGCCGGTCACTCATCAAGGAAATTTCGGGTAACCTGAAAACCCGCGACAATGGTGGGTCCGGCATTCTTGGTGGCGCCTATCGCGGTCGTGACATCGCCGACATCACGACCGTCACAAATCCGAATAACTTTCCAGTTCTGGATGCGTCGTCCATATTTGGCCTGCCCGCCAATTCCATATCGCTTCCGTTCAATCCAGCAACCGGGCAGTTTCTGACAAGCCCGTTTACGCAATATAATTTTAAAATTCCTGCAGGTACGAATGTGCTTACGGCTGCCGGCAGATTGTTCGGCCTCGATGTGGCAGCTGCGTTCGATCTTTCGGAGAAGGCGGGTCTGAGTTCAACGTTGGCCAATCCGAATCTGACCACAGTATCCGGTGAGACTGCCGAGTTTTTGGCGGGCGGCTCGTTCCCTGTGGTGACATCGTCGAACAACGGGACCAGCGTCGAATATAAGAACTACGGCGTTAACCTGACCTACACGCCGACAGTCTTGTCGGATGGCCGGATTTCCCTGCGCGTGCGTTCTGAAGTTTCGGACATTTCATCGCAGGGCGCTGTGCGTATCGGCGGCCTTGAAGTCCCTGCCACCACGACTCGTATGGCAGAAACCACCGTCGAACTGGGCTCGGGACAAAGCATGATGATTGCTGGTTTGCTCAGCAACCAGATGGGTAGCTCGGTCGACAAAATGCCTGGAGCCGGGGACATTCCGGTCATCGGTGCACTTTTCAAATCCAATGGTTGGCGGCGCAACGAGACCGAACTGATGATTGTCGTCACGCCATATCTGGTTAAACCGGTATCCGATAACCAGATCGTGTTGCCGACCGATGGCCTGCATTCGCCCAACGATCTTGAACGCATTCTGCTGGGTCAGACGTCGAGCAATAAAGGCGACAAGACGCGCCCCATGCCTACCATCGCACCAACGGTATCCAACGGCCCGGCGATCGGCTCAGTGAGCGAAGCCGGACCCAAGCTGGCCGCAGCACCACAATTGCAAGCATCCGCGTCCGCGCCAAGTGGTCCCGGG
>JANMJX010000009.1:0-12185 GCA_031371575.1 Sphingomonadales bacterium | reverse complement strand
TCGCGCATCGGTGAAAAAGCATTGGGTAAAACCATATTCGCCCGTCAGCTTCTTCAGACGCCGGGTTTCGACGCCCGGGATTTTCATGGGCGCAAGAAAGAAGCTCAGCCCTGCATATTTGCTTGGCCCGTCATTCGATGTGCGCGCCAGCAGGATCATGTAATCGGCGCGATCACCCAGCGAGGTCCAGATCTTAGAGCCGTTGATCACATATTCGTCGCCATCCCTGACCGCCTTCGTCTGCGCGCTGCCAAGGTCAGAGCCATGCTCAGGCTCCGAAAAGCCCTGGCACCAGATTTCTTCCGCCGAGAGCATTGGTTTAATAAAACGACGCTTGTCCTCTTCGCGGCCAATGTCGAGCAGCAGCGGCCCCGTCCAGCCATTGGCAATGGCGTTGAGCATGATGGGCGCGTCATGGCTTTTCATGATCCGCGTGGCGATCCGCTGATACTCCGGATGCATGCCATAGCCGCCATATTCGGTTGGCCAGGACATGCCGAAAAAGCCCGCCTCGTACACCTTGCGCTGCCAATCACGCAGAAAATCAAACTGCTGGTCAGTCGACACTTCCATGAAGGTCAGCGGCAACATGAAGCCGGGATCGCGCACCGTGTTTTCAGCGAACCACGCATCACATTGCTTTTCAAAGGCGGCAAGTTCCTGCGGGCTTGGTGTGCTCATAGTTGATTCCTCTCTCGGCGTTTAATTGCGCGATTAAAGAGGCGAATGCAATACTGAATTCCGTCCCGGTTCAAGGGCAATCAGCCTTTCTTGAATGGCGCCATTTCGCCCAGAAACGCGATCTCGCGTTCCATGGCGTGGGTTTCGCGCTCAAGGAAATCGGCGACTGCAGCGCGAAAGCCCGCATTGGCGATATAATGCGCGGAATAAGTGGGTACCGCCTCATATCCGCGCGCCAGCTTATGCTCGCCCTGCGCGCCAGCCTCAACGCGGGAAAGGCCGTGCGCGATGGCATAATCAATCGCCTGATAATAGCACAGTTCGAAATGCAGGAAGGGCACATCGCGCGTGCAGCCCCAATAACGACCGTACAAGCAGTCTGGCCCGACAAAGTTCAGCGCACCTGCAATCGGACGGTCCTGATCAAAAGCCAGGAACAAGACAATATCGTCGCGCATGCTGTTGCCGATAATGTCGAAAAAGGCGCGCTTCAGATAAGGCGTTCCCCATTTGCGCGCGCCGGTGTCCTGATAAAATATCCAGAATGCGTCCCAATGTTCGGACGTAATATCTGCGCCGGAGATCTGTTCAATCCGCACGGCAACCTGTGCACCTGCGCGTTCCTTGCGGATCGCCTTGCGCTTGCGCGACGATAAGGCATCAAGGAAAGCATCAAAATCGGCGTAATCGCGGTTCTGCCAATGAAATTGAGTCCCAACGCGCGTCAACCATCCAGCGGCACGAAACTGCTCCAGTTCTTCTGCCTCGACAAAGGTCGCGTGTGCGGATGAGAGACCGTTCTGCTCGACCACGGCCTCTGCCGCGCGCAAAATGGGAAGCGCCATTGCAGGATCACGCAACAACAACCGCGGACCCGGCACGGGAGAGAAAGGCGCTGCAATCTGCAGCTTTGGATAATATTGCCCGCCAGCGCGTTCAAAGGCATCGGCCCAGTGATGGTCGAAAACATATTCGCCCTGGCTATGTGTTTTGAGATAGGCCGGAAGCGCGGCTGCCGGAACGCCGTCCGCATCACGGATGAGAATGGGCGATGGCGACCAACCAGTTCCCGGGCCAACGCTGCCCGATTGTTCAAGCGCCGACAGAAACGCATGGCCGACAAAGGGATTGTCGCGCGGGTTCAGCGCGTCCCACTGGTCAGCGGGAATGTCGCTGACTTGGCTCAAAAGTTCGGCGGTGACGCCGTTTGCCATTAAGCCGCGCGCACCTTCACAACTGCATCAATTTCGACCGTCGCATTACGTGGCAGCACGGGCACCGACACCGCCGCCCGGGCGTGCTTACCGGCATCGCCGAATACCGCCTCCATCAGATCCGAGGCGCCATTGGCGGCTTCAGGTTGGTCGGTGAAGTCGGGTTCAGAGGCGATGAAGACGCCGAGTTTGACGACGCGCTCAACCCGCTCAAGGTCGCCACCGAGCGCCGCCTTCATTTGCGCGATGAGCATGATGGCGCAGGCTTTAGCTGCTACCTTGGCGTCCTCGAGATCGCACGTATCGCCGACTCGTCCGGTTAAGACCTTCCCGTCAACGAACGGCAACTGCCCTGAAATGAAGAGCATGCCATTGGCTTCCACAGCTGGCACATAAGAGGCGACAGGTGCCGCGGGTGCAGGCAGGGCGATACCCAGTGCGGCCAATTTTGCTTCGATCATCATGCTACCTTTTCCAATGCGGGCGCAGGCATATTTGCTACAAGCCGCTCCCTGATCCAAATTTCAGCGTCGGCCCAGCGGTCCAGCCTTGCATGCGCAGACTTTGATGGCTTCACGCGCTCCCATAACAAGGGTTCTCCGACAAAATGCAGCCGCCAGACGTCGGGATGCTGATCGCCCACGGACTCATGTTGATGCCCCAGGTCATCGACAAATACCGCAACGCTTGGGCGATATTCCTCCAAGATACGGCCAAGTGCCTCGCCTTTGCCGCCCTGGTTACAATATACAGGCGCATCGATGCCAACGGCCTTTAGCTGGTCTGTGCGTGGCCCCGCGCGGTGATCAAGCAAGTTGGTCAGGATGACCACATCTGCATGTTCACGCAGGCGATTCAGGCTTTCTACCGCGCCATCAATCGCCTGCTGCCGGTGCATTTCGGTGTCGAAAAACCCGTTGAGCAAATCCCAGACCTGGCCGCGCTCGACGATCGTTCCGTCATGCTTGTGGCGCAACGCCTCACCCCAGTCGCCATGGACGAGGTCGAAATGAATATGGTGCGTTTCATCCAGCCAGTCGCGAAAAGGAACAATCATGTGCAGCAGCACTTCGTCACAATCGGAGATAAGCAGGGGACGGGGGTCTGCGCTGCTCATGCTTCCAGTTCCTTTCGCGCTTGCACAAGCACCGCGGGCGACACACCAATAACGGCCGCGCAGGCGACAAGGTCAGGCTCATAGGCCTCAAGGAACGATAATATCGCTGCCTGCGTGCTGCGTTCCATCACGCTCGTGCGCAAGCCTTCGGGCGTCAGCCCGGTGAGCGCCAATAACCGTTCCGCCCGCGCCTCTTCCATCAGCGCCCAAGCCAATGCCTGGAACGCCATACCCGATGCGTCTAACTTGCCATTTGTTTCATGCATGGCTTTCGCTTAAGCCAAGCCACAGTCGAACGCAAAGCGGGAAAAACACCCATGGGTAAAAAGGTGATGATCGTTGAGGACAATGAACTCAACCTCAAGCTCTTCACGGATCTTTTGCGTGCGCATCAGTTTGTCGTCGAGGGCGTGCGTGACGGACGACTCGCGCTGGAACAGGCCCAGGTATTTCAACCCGACCTTATCATCATGGATATTCAGTTGCCGCATGTCAGCGGCATCGACCTGATTGAGGCCATGCAGAAGGACGCCGATTTGTCTCCTATCCCCGTGCTCGCCGTCACCGCTTATGCGGGCAAAGGCGACGAAGAGCGGATCATGACCGCAGGCGCGAAAGGCTATTTGTCCAAGCCAGTGTCCGTGATGAAGTTTCTGGACGCCGTCCGGAGTATTGTGGATTGAGCATTCGGGGGTATACTCCTTACCAACCTCAGCTTACGCCAGTCCGCTGGGCTGACGAAATTTGGACCGTTGACGAGCGAGGTCGGGCACAGGTTTGCAGGCGCTACAATACCTTGCTTGTATCCGGTTAACTGTCGGCCATCTCCCCGAATCAAAAAGGGCGCCCGAAGCGCCCTGTTCGATGTGCCATTCAAGCAGCTCTTGGCTTACTTGATCTTGGCTTCCTTGAACTCGACATGCTTACGCACAACGGGATCATATTTGCGGAACGTCATCTTTTCCGTGATGTTGCGCGGATTTTTCTTGGTCACATAGAAGAAGCCCGTGTCAGCGGTGCTGAGCAGCTTAATCTTGATCGTGGCTGGCTTCGCCATGGCCCATTCCTTTTGTTCAAATAATTTCGCAGAAAAACTGCGCAGTCAAACGTCCGCGCTGTTCACAGACGCGGGCCAATGCGGATTCGCGGACATAAAGTCAAGCCTTAAGCGGTATTCCAGTCTTCAAAGCCGGGAATAGCAGCGAAAAGTCTGTTCAACTGGTTTCGGCGTCAAAAATTCAGACCAGCTTTATGGACTTCACGCCCGGATCTTTCACCAATCATTAACCATGTTGCCGCATCATTGTCACAGATTTGGGGCAATGGGGCACTGCCATGGAATTAGACCACGATCGTCAAATGCTGATTCGCGCTGAACTCAGCGATTTGCTAGACGCGCTTCGGCTGACGACCTTCGACAGCCGCCCTCTGCAATTCCTCATCCGGTTGGAAGCGATACGCCAGACCGCCATTGCGCATAATTTCGTTGCCGTCGCTGAAATTGCCAGCATGTTTGAAGCATCGATGCAGCGCGTGATTGAATTTGGCGGTGCAGACTCCGTGATCGCTAGCTTCACCGGAATATTGGAAGATGCCATTGGCTGCTCACAGCTCAGCCCATCGGTCACCCAGGCGCTGCTTGCTTCAGTTGCGGTGCGCCTTCCACGTTGATTTTTGTCTTTGCCGTGCAGCTTTCATCGTAGCTCATCGGTTGGAAACGCGTCACTTCATTCCTATATGTGCCATATCCCCCAACAAAACGGAGAATAAAAATGGGAACTGGTGACAACAGCAAAAAGGCCTTGGCCGATGCACTTAACGGCCTTCTTGCCGATTATTTCGCACTGTACCTAAAGACCAAGAATTTTCACTGGCATGTAACCGGCCCGCATTTCCGGGAATATCATTTGCTGTTTGACGAGCAAGCGACCGAGTTAATTGCAACCACTGACCTTGTCGCCGAACGCGTACGCAAATTGGGGCAGGATACACTGACCTCCATCGGATCGATCGCGGAAAAGCAGCGGATCAATGATCATGATTCGACCTCCACCGACGCGCCAAAGATGTTGAAGGAACTGCATAAAGACAATGAGACTCTCATCTCGGCGTTGAAGGACGCAAAAGAGCTTGCCGACAAGGCAGGCGACAATGCGACCGACGGCCTGCTTGATGACTGGACGGATCAAGCCGAGCAGCGCGCCTGGTTCCTTGCCGCGACAATCGGTAAGGCATAAGCGACATAAAAAAGGCGGGCGAATCGTGATGCTTCACCCGCCTTTTTAAACATAAATGGCTGCTTATTCGGAAAGCGTGCTGAGATTCGTTGCCGAATATTTGCCGCGGCGGTCGATTTCGATATCGAACGCCAAACGGTCGCCTTGAGTCACTTGGCCCATGCCCGAACGCTCAAGCGCAGAAATGTGCACGAACACATCTTCGCCACCGTCGTCGCGCTGAACGAAACCAAAACCCTTCATGTCATTGAAGAATTTCACCGTTCCATTGGCACGCTCGCCAGTCGATTCGCGTTGCGGACCACGGGGCGCCGAATCTCGGTCACCGCCACGGAAACCTCCACGATCATCACCGCGCGGAGCACGGTCGCGATCAAATGCCGGACGATCGGGACGCGGTGCGCGTTCTGTTACGGCCATTGGCTCACCATCGATCACCAGATCGGTTGCAGACACCTTGCCGCCACGTTCCACAAGTTGAAACTCAAGTGGCTGACCTTCGGCCAGACCGGAGAGACCAGCTTGTTCAACGGCACTGATATGCACGAAGACATCGTCGGGCCGACCGTCTACCTGAATGAAGCCAAAACCTTTTTGGCCATTGAAAAATTTGACAATTCCTTTGCCGGAACCGATGACCTGCGCAGGCATTGGCGGGCCGCCGGGGCCGCGACGTGGTGCGCCAAAGCCACCTCCACCGCCACCGCTGCTGCTGCCGCTATTGCCGCCGCCGCCATATCCGCCGCCTGAGCGGCCGCCGCCAAAGTCACTTTGATAGGGGGACGGTGCGCGATAACCGTCATAGCTTTCATCACCGAAACCATCTCTTTTGTCCCGGCCCTTGCCAGCACGCTTGCGATCAAAACCCATAACTTCTTACTTGCCTTCTCATCGCCCTGAACCACTATGTTATGCAGTCGTGGGCGACTATACTGCACGTCACAAGCACAACCGTTGTTGGTTGCGCAAGCATCGACTATATCGCAATAAAAGGTCGTGCGATAGCAAATATTGTGGCGCAAATCGTTGGGCCCTGCCCGTACTTTCATTTGCCTTGCAGTGGACTGTCGGGCAAGGGACTTGCATGACCGTATATCTCCACGAAGAAGACCTGCCTGCCGGCGTGTTAGCCGACGGCCCCGTTGCAGTTGATACCGAAACCATGGGGTTGATTACCCCGCGCGACCGGCTGTGTTTGTTGCAAATCTCGGACGGCCGCGGCGATGAACATTTGATCCGCTTTGGCCGCGATAGCGACTATAGCGCCCCGAATCTCCGGGCGGTCCTTGCTGATCCAGCCCGGATCAAGCTGTTCCATTATGCCCGATTCGATTTGGCGGCGATTTCGCATTATTTGAATGTAGTCGCGACACCCCTGTTCTGCACAAAAATCGCCTCGCGCCTCACGCGCACATATACGGACCGGCATGGACTGAAAGAGCTGGTGAAGGAAATGCTGGCTACCGACATTTCCAAACAACAGCAGTCAAGCGACTGGGGTGGTCCTGTTCTCTCCGAAGCGCAGAAGGATTATGCGGCAAGCGATGTGCGGTATCTGCACCGCCTGCATGCCGAGTTCGTGGTGCGACTCGAACGTGAAGGTCGCACAAAGCTTGCACAAGCCTGCTTTGACTTCCTGCCGCATCGGGCCGACCTTGATTTGGCTGGCTGGCCTGAAATTGACATATTCGGGCACAGTTAAGAATCAATCTGGTTAGGCATCGATTATGTCCACACAAGCCGAACTCGACCGCACACAAAGACAGCGCTGGGCTTTGCCAGGCGGCCGGCATGACCGCCTGATCCGCAGTTTGCGCATATTGCTGCCGGTCATCATCGGTCTGCTGGTGGCGTTGCTGGCGTTCAGCCCCTTCACCGGCAAGCAGGAGCTAAGCTTCGTTCTCAACAAAGACGAAGTGAATCTTTCGCGCGAGAGGCTGCGGGTGGTTGAGGCCTTGTATCGCGGCGACGACAGCAAGGGACGCCCCTTTTCCTTGCGCGCGGGCAGCGCGGTTCAAAAGACATCAGCAGAGCCAGTGCTAAATATGACGTCCTTAGCGGGACGCATTACCTTAAAGGACGGCCCTGCTTCAATCGTGGCCCAGCGTGGCGTCTACGATCTCGACAAAGAAACGATGCGGGTGAACGGCCCCTTGGCCGTGGATTCAGCAGAATACGACATGGTTGCGAGCAATGTTGAGCTCTCCTTAAAGGACCGTTCGATGCAGAGCTTTGGCCCGGTCAGTGGCCGGACGAAAGTCGGCACCTTCCACGCGGGGCGTCTGCGCGCCGATCTTGATACACGCATCGTGCGATTGGACGGTGGCGTTCGTTTGCGTATCGACCAGAATGCGATTAAGTGAGCACTCCATGACATCTCGATCCCAATCTCTCGGCCTATGTGTTGCCATTGCTAGCATGGCCATGCTTTCGTCGGCCTCGACCGCGCAAAGCATTCGCAACCACAACAGCAATGCGCCGGTCAATTTCGCGGCAGAGTCCATGGAATTGCAGGACAGGGCAGACCGTGTTGTGCTCTCAGGCGGCGTGACTGCAACGCAGGCAGGACTTACATTGAAAGCCAATCGGGTTACGGCAGCATATACAAGCAACGGCGGTGTTGATGTTAACCGCCTTGATGCAACCGGTGGCGTTATCATTACAAAAGATGATTTACGCGCCACCAGCAGCTCGGCCATCTACGACCTTGACTCCAGCCTTATTACCCTGATCGGGAATGTAAAACTCGTGCAGGGAAGCAACCGTCTGGCGGGCGGGCGCCTTGTCATCGACCTGAACTCGGGTCGCTCGACCATAAACGGGGGCGGTGCCCCGGGCACAACAAACGCAGGTGGCCGCGTAACCGGCACGTTCAGCGTACCGCAACGCAAGAATTAGGTTCGCGATCAAGACGATTAAGTCTGTGCTTGACGATCCAGTCTAAACGATATTCGCGAGAGATAAATCGACGCAGCACAAATCATGCCAATTGCAAAAGGCATTGCTTGTCATTAGTTATCAACCGGAAAACAACAGCAGCATTGCGGGCGAATTTTGAATATGGATAGCATGACTGCCACTTCTCCTACTGTGGACGCTACGACCGAGGCGGGATTACAGTCAGGGCTTGGCGTCGTTTCCATCGCCAAGAGTTACGACAAGCGCGCCGTGCTGACGGACGTTTCGCTGTCGGTCGCGAAAGGCGAGGTTGTTGGTTTGCTTGGCCCAAATGGCGCAGGCAAGACCACGTGTTTCTATTCTATCATGGGGCTGGTGAAACCGGACAGCGGACGGATCACGCTTGATGGCGCGGATATCACCAATTTGCCCATGTATCGTCGCGCGATTCTGGGTCTCGGCTATTTGCCCCAGGAAACTTCAATCTTTCGCGGCATGACCGTGGAACAGAATATCAGCGCTGTTCTGGAAATGTCCGAACCTGACGCCGGGGCGCGTGGCGAGCGACTTGAAAAGCTGCTGGACGAATTCGGTCTCACCCGGTTGCGCAGCGCGCCCGCCATGGCCTTGTCGGGCGGCGAAAGACGGCGATGCGAAATCGCCCGCGCGCTGGCTGCAAATCCGTCCATCATGTTGCTCGATGAACCATTTGCGGGCATTGATCCTATTTCCATTTCCGACATCCGCGACTTGGTGAAGGAATTGAAAACCCGCGGCATTGGCGTGCTCATCACTGATCACAATGTGCGCGAAACGCTCGACATCGTCGATCGGGCCTGCATCATTTATGGAGGCCAGGTCCTGTTTGCGGGATCACCCGAAGCGTTGGTCGCCGATGCCAATGTCCGTCGGCTGTATCTCGGCGAAAGTTTTGCAATGTGACCCTGTTGCAACGTGATCCGGGGGGACTGACGCAACGTTAAATTCATGGCATTAGCTCCGCGCCTCGACCTTCGTCAAAGCCAGTCGCTGGTGATGACGCCACAGCTGCAGCAGGCGATCAAGCTGCTGGCGTTGTCGTCTCTGGAAATTGAAGCTTTTATTGCTGAAGAAGTCGAACGCAATCCTGTTCTCGACGCTGCAGCCAATGACTCAGGGTCAGATCAGGGCCCCGATGAATTTCCCGGCGTTACGGGCGACAACACACCCGAACGCGCAAGCGACGATTTTTTAGGCAATGACAGCCTTGCCGCGTCCGAAGCGCTTGATGTCGATTTCAGTGCCGAAACCTTTCATCACGACGCACCTTCAGACAGCGTGAACCAGGGCGCCGACGGGATGCTTGGGCTTTCAGGCAACGGCATGTCGGGCAGCTTTGACGGCGAAGGTCCGGATTTCGACAGCTTTGCCGCGCGCGACGTCACATTGCGCGAGCATTTGATGGCGCAGGCGGGATCAAGCCTAACCGGACGCCAATTGTTTCTTGTTCAGCAAATTGTCGAGCAGATTGAACCAACGGGCTATGTGGGCGAAGATCTGTTGGCCATGGCGCATCGTCTTGGCGTTCCTTTTGCAGAGATGGAAGCCGCATTGGGCGAATTGCAGCGCTTTGATCCTACGGGCGTTGGGGCCCGCAATTTATCCGAATGCCTAGCGCTGCAGGCAAAGGAGGCCGATCGATACGACCCTTGCATGGCAAGGCTGATCGACAATCTAGATCTGGTGGCGAAGGGCGCGTTTGACCAACTCAAGCGCATGTGCCGCGTCGACGACGAAGATCTGCGCGACATGCTGATTGAACTGCGCGGTTACGACCCCAAGCCAGGGTGCCGCTTTGACAGCGAAGACAGTATGGCGGTCACGCCGGATATTTATGTGACTCCGCGGGGCGTCGGGTGGGCGATTGAGCTCAACAGCGCAAACCTGCCCCGCCTGCTCATTAATCGGAGCTATGTCGCCGAGTTGGGCCAAGACAAGGCAACAAAGGCCTGGCTGAACGATTGTATGGCCGACGCCAACTGGCTCATCAAGGCGATGGACCAAAGGCAACGCACCATCGTCAAGGTGGCGGCAGAAATCGTAAAGCAGCAAGACGGATTCTTCCGGCGCGGGGTTGCCCATTTGCGGCCACTCACGCTGCGGCAGGTGGCGGACGCTATCGAAATGCACGAATCAACCGTAAGCCGGGTGACAAGCAACAAGTATCTCCACTGCGGACGCGGTCTGTTTGATCTTAAATATTTTTTCTCGTCAGGGGTTCAGTCGGCTGATGGTGAAGGCGCCTCGGCCGAAGCGGTCAAAAGCCACATCAAGCTGCTGATTGATGCAGAAGGCGATAAGATCCTGTCGGATGACACGCTCGTGGACCTGCTGACGGAAAAAGGTTTCGATATCGCGCGGCGTACAGTTGCCAAATATCGCGAGGCTATGGGTATAGGGTCGTCTGTCCAGCGGCGGAGGCAACGGAAAATGGGGCGCTAGTCAGGCCGCAAAACTTTCGTCCGGCGATAGCTGGCGTTCTGTCATTATTTTTTCGGCAAGAACATGATCGCTCAGCTTGTCGACATCAATTGCCGCAACGGGGTCCGACATGGCTACCAGCGTTGCCTCAAGCCCGAGCCGCTTGCCTGCCACATCCAGCGCCCGCCGCAAGCCAATTGTGCGTGTGAGCGCACGCGATGCCAGTCGCAGACCAAAATGGAGGAACAGACGCCATACTTTTTTGCGATCCTGTTCGGCGTCGGCCCATAGGTCGAGCGCGAATACGGACTTTAGGCTCATTAATGCAAAAAGATTGGCTCCCGACCAGTTGCCGTCCGAAAAACGCAGCCAAGTGCGTTTCGCCTCGGGAAATCGTGCCAGCATCGTCTTGCGCTCGACCATTGCTACCGCAACATCGCCACTGGCTTGATGCAAAAATTCGTCGATCATTTCGACCGTTAGCAACGGGTGGTCAGCGGTTGTTACCAATAGGGGCGACGAGAATCCAAGCACGTTGACCTGGGCCTTGATGCTCAATGATATGCTGCTTTGACTGTTGGCGAGTGTTGCGCCTCCCGCCGCATCAACGGCAGGGCGTAATGACTCAATATCCTGCGACAATATGATGATCCGGCCAATATACGGCGATCTGTGCAAAGTGCGGACAACATGGCTTATCATTGGGTCGCCGCGCAGGGGCACCAACGCCTTCTGCTCCAGCCCAAAATGCTGCGCAAATACATCCGGCCCGGGCCGTTGCCCAGCGAGAACAATGCACGTCCATTGCACTTGCAATTGGCTTCTCCTAAATACGAGAAATCAGGAAGTTACGTCAGTTCGTCTGGCGGCACCTTGAAGTGGGGCTTGGCGGGCAAAAATGAATATTGCAATATATGATCTCGACAATACGATCACCAGCCGTCCCACTTTCACCCTTTTCTTGCTATTTTATGCCCGGCAGGCCGCGCCATTCAGGTTGGCGGGACTGCCGATTTGGATCATGGCTTTGCTTGGATATCGCCTTGGGCTTTATAGCCGCAAGCCATTGAAGCAATTCGGAATTGCGATGTTCATGGGCACGAAAATCTGTCCTGACATGCTGAGCGGGATCGCCGCGCAGTTTGCCAGCGATGTCGTTTCAGGCGGACTGCAGCCCGGCGCGGTCGAAAGAATATCGCTTGATCGGAAACGCGGTGCAATGCTGGTTCTGGCGACCGCTGCCCCCGAATTTTACGCCAGAACGATAAGCGAAATGCTGGGTTTCGATGCCGTCGTTGCTACACGCCATGTCGTTGCGGTGGACGGTCAGGTGACAAACCGCATTGATGGAGAGAATTGTTACGCCGCCGAAAAGCGACGCCGGATAGAAGAATGGATGCGGCAAAATGGCATCGACAGGGCGCAAGCAGATATATGCTTTTATTCGGATGATCTGAGCGACCGCCCCGCCCTTGATTTTGCCGACAAAGGTTACGCGATCAACGCGTCCGGGAAGTTTGCAAAGGTAGCGCCTATTGCAGGCTGGGGCAGCCTTAACTTCCGTCATGTGCCGGACGC
>JANMJX010000259.1:0-1607 GCA_031371575.1 Sphingomonadales bacterium | reverse complement strand
CATTTGCGCAAGGTCATCGAGATGATCGAAACCCGTTCCCCGGTTCAGCTGGTCGCTATCGGCATTGGCCATGACGTCACGCGTTATTACAAACGCGCGGTAACAATTATGGATGTCGAACAGCTTGGCGGGACAATGATTGAGCAACTTGCCGGATTGTTTGACGAGGAATAGGCTTGCCTTTCATACCCCACATCATATGAGTTAATCAGACGATTAAATTAGTGGGGGAATGCAGATGAACGTAACCGAAGCCGTCGCATCACGGCGCTCCGTCCGGCAGTTTTTGGATAGACCAGTCGACCAGGCGATCCTTGAACGTGTGCTTGCCAAGGCGCAGCGGTCGCCTTCTGGCGGCAATACGCAGCCATGGAATGCCGTCATTCTCACCGGCGCGCCGCTTGCTGAGCTGACCGCCAAGATCAAAGCCAAGGCCGCAGCTGCACCCCTGGGCGATGGCCATGAATATGACATCTATCCCAAGGGGCTCGAGGGCCGTTACGAGGAACAACGCCGCGGCATCGGCAAGGCGATGTTCGATGCACTTGGCCTTGCGCGCGAGGACGGCGCAGGACGGGTCGCGCAGATGATGAAAAACTGGGACAGCTTTGGCGCGCCGGTGCAATTGTTCACGTACACCCACAAATATATGGGACCGCCGCAATGGTCCGACATGGGCATGTGGCTCCAGACTGTGATGCTCTTGCTGCGTGAAGAAGGCCTCGACAGCTGCGCGCAGGAAATCTGGGCGATGTATGGCACCTATATGCGCGAATTGCTGGACATTGACGACGACCATATCTTCTTCTGCGGCATGGCGATTGGCTATCGCGATCCGGATGCGGCGGTGAACAATTTCAATGTGCCGCGTGTGGAGATTGACCAGGCGATACGATGGGAGGGGTTTTAAACACCAATCCGTCGCCCCAGCGCAGGCTGGGGCCTATCTCTTCTCTCGGCCTACCCAATCACACGACATATGCACCAGCCTGAGACGGTGCGACGGTGTTTTGCTTGTGGCGGGCAGTTTAACATCGTCCACCTGGCACGCGCTAATATGACGAGCTTCTTGACCTCTGCACCCATTTCCAGCATCGCCACGCCATGACCGAACTACGCCTCTTCAACAGCCTCACACGGCAAATCGAAACCTTCGTCCCCGTGCATGCGGGTGAGGCACGGGTCTATACCTGCGGGCCGACAGTATATAATTACCCGCATATCGGCAACATGCGCGCTTATTTGTTTGCCGATACGCTTGGCCGAGTCCTAAGCTACAAGGGCTACAAGCTTACCCATGTCATCAACATCACTGATGTCGGCCATCTGACCGACGACGCCGATGCGGGCGAAGACAAGATGGAGAAGATGGCGGCGGAAAAAGCGCAGTCCATCTGGGACATCGCCAAACATTATACGCAAGCCTATTGGGAAGACATCAAGGCGCTCAATATCCGCCAACCGGCGCACTGGTCGATTGCCACCGATTATGTGCCGCAAATGATCGCCTTCGCAATATCCATTGCCGACAAGCATTGCTACGAACTTGAAAGCGGCCTGTATTTCGACACCTCGACGGTTGCCAATTACGGCGCACTGGCGCGGGC
>JANMJX010000245.1:0-2261 GCA_031371575.1 Sphingomonadales bacterium | reverse complement strand
GGGGCCGGTAACATCAAAGCGGAAAGAGGCGCGCCAGCGGGTGTTGCTGCGTGCGCAAGTCCATGTTGTGCGGGTCCAACACGACCTGATAGTTACGGATATTTCGCGCAGCGGTTTGCGCGGCTCCAGCGATATCAGCCTGCGGATTGGCCAATCCGTTTACATCAGTCTTGATGATCTAACCCATGTTGCCGGCAAAATAAGATGGGTACAGGATGAATGTTTCGGGATGAAATTCGCCAGAATTCTCGACGTGCTTCCCGAGTGCGCTGTCGTCGAGAAAGATGTTCCGCTCGGCTATCAGCAGAGGATGCCGCGGAAATCAGCCTGGCTCAAAGCCAAAATCAGTCTTTCGGATTGGTCATCGCCCGCGCGTATTCGAAATGTATCCAAAACTGGCATGATGGTTGAAACCGGGCTCAGCGTAATGCCGGAACAGAAGATCTTGATTACTCTGAGCGACGGCAAAATATTCGATGCAGTCGTAAAATGGGTCGAAGGAGACCGCGTCGGCATGGAACTTGCGACGCCGGCATCCATTCTTCAATTTACATATGGCATTTTAACTTAAATCGGTCGTCTGGCGCGGCAGCGAAAATCGAAATTCCGACCCATGTTCGCCTGAGTCTTCCAACCATATTTGGCCACCGTGCGCTTCAATAATCGTTCGGCAAATCGATAGACCAAGGCCCATGCCCATCTCCTTCGTTGAATCCAGCCACGTAAACATGCGTTGCGTCGATTCCGCCTCAACGCCCAGTCCCGTATCTCTTACGGAAACGATAACTTCATCGTCAGTGGCCTCTGCTGTGACACTAACTTTTTGCACCTTCAGGCCTGCCACCGCGTCGCAACCGTTGCGCACCAAATTGATGATGACTTGTTGTATCTGCACGCGATCAACGGTCAGAGTAAGGTCTGCTGCGATGTCGGCATGAAGTTGGACATCCACCGAACAACTCGTGCGCACCAGATTAAGCGCCTCGGCAACGACGGGTTTTAATTTGATCTCTGTATTTGGGCCGACTCGCCGATCGGTCAAATCGCGCAAAGTTCGGATAATGGCCGCCGCGCGCTGACCGGATTCTTCAATGGAAAGCGTAGCTTGCCGAAGACTGTGAATGTCAACGTCCGGCTCTTCTAACAATCGCAACGCACCTGTTGCAAAGTTGAGGATCGCAGTCAGCGGCTGGTTCAACTCATGCGCCATCGTTGTGGCCATCGTTCCCATGGCGTTGACACGCGATGTGTGTGCGGCCTGCGTTTGCAGCGTGACAAGGGCGGCTTCAGCCTTTTTTTGCGGGGTTATGTCGTAACCTTCGCAGAAAAGACCAACGACATTCGAATTTGCGTCGTGGATCGCTGCGTACACAAAGTCGCCATAACGGCGAGTCATTTCGCCGGTTTCCAGATCGGGAAATTCATACGGCACTGATTTCCCGTGGAAAGGAACGCCTGTTGCTAACACATCGTCAAGCAGGTCAATGAACCCTTGTTCCACAGTCTCCGGCATAGCCTCGGCAACCCGCAACCCGACCAATTGCCGTTTTCCGACATATTGCTTGAAGGATTCGTTGACAAAAGTAAGCCGGTGGTCTGGCCCTTCGGTAATCGCAATGAACCCAGGAGCGTGCAAGTATAATGCCTGCATTTCCGAGGACGTTGGAATGGAGTGCGCAGCCATCTCGTTGGTGACAAAAAAAGTAAGAAGATGTTGTGGTGGCGCGGAACCAGATATCGAAAGCGGATAATCAAATATGCACATCGTCTGCGCGGTCCCGTCGGGACGTTGGACATCAATTTTCCAGGTGGCCGGCTTGTCATCGTGAAGCCGTTCTTTCACAAATTCAATATTCTCTGCCGCCATTATCGCAGAAAGGATCTTGTCGAGCGTCCTCCCTACGATCTGTGAATCTTCAAGCCCGCTCATCCGCAGAAAACTCGAGTTCGCCATCAGGATGATGTTTTGATCCGTTCCTTCAACGATCAGAACCGGAAGCGGGCTCGACTGAACCCCCAGCACAAACCTGCCCGCATCGTTTGCAGGTTTGCGCGGCGGGCTTATGGTCGTATTGTTCATGTGTCGCCCGTTGCTGGTTGGAACCTGGCGTGTTTTATCATCCGCCGGCCCTGTGTGAGATTTTACATTCTATCCAACGGATAATTCCGCTCATCGTTCCAAGTGTGTGGCGATGGACGCAAATGCGTCAACTGTGCTTGTCAGGATCAACGTGAAGCCAATCGGCATGGCGCGGTGCCTT
>JANMJX010000237.1:0-1893 GCA_031371575.1 Sphingomonadales bacterium | reverse complement strand
AAGGCACTGGCGTTCAAATCTTTAGCCGATACGGAGCGCGCGGATAGCGAGGTCGACCGTGCCCGCGCGTTGGTGGCATTGGGCCAAAGCGCCGAAGCCGAAACAGCGTTGGCAACGGCACGCCAGCTCTCGCCAGAAAATGGGGCTGCGTGGTTGCTTTCGGCCACGCTGGCGCGGCGCTTGAACAAGTTGCCCGACGCGCTCGCCTTTATTCAGACCTCAGCTGCCTTGCTGCCGCGCGATCCAGCGGTTGCGCTTGAGGCGGGCAATATCGCCATTGCCGCAGGGGATGCAACCGCCGCCCGCAAGCAATGGGAGCAGACAATTGCGATCGCGCCGGATAGCCAGCAGGCGATGACGGCAACCAAGCAGCTCGCGGCATTGGCAGCGGCGCCGCCTGCCACCGAGCCTCAGTCCAGATAATATTCGACCGTCGTTACCACACGGACTTTTTTATAGGGTGAGTCCGAAACGCCCCAACCGGCGGCGCTGTCGCCATCACGCGCGGTCACTTCAAAATAGCCCTGCGTGGCGGATTTGATGCTGCCGACATCGGTTCCGCTGTCCTGGGCGAATTGTTCGGCGGACTTGCGGGCATCCTTTGTGGCCAGCGCAATCATCTCTGGCTTGATCGCGTTGAGCTTCGTGAAGGTATAGCCCATGCCTGAGCCCTCCTCCAGCGCGACACCCTTCTTAACCAGGTCGAACTGTCGTTTGACTGCAGCTTCGGCCTTTTTGATATCGGTCGTGCGCAGGCTCAGCCGTTGCTTGACGGTGTAGGTCGGAACGCCATTCTCATTATATTGCGACACATTGGCGCCGGTAGGCTGCAAGGCGTCAGCGTCAAATCCAAGCGTACTGAAAAAGCTGCGGATGGACTGCGTGTCATTGTCGATTTTTGCTTGTGCCGTTTGCAAGTCGCCCGCCTTTGCGGAATAGGCAATCGTCCAGGTCGCAAGATCGGCCGTCACATCCCGCTCTGCAAGCCCGCGCACAGTTACGGCGCGGTCGGCTTGTTTCATACGGACCAGTCCGTCACCCATCAGATATCCGCCGCCCAAAAGACCAATGGCCAGCAAGCCAGTGCCCGCGATCCACGCACGCCCTTGATGGGCGGTCAGCCTGCCAAGCCAGCTATCGTTTGAATCGTTCGAAATATCTTGGTCCATCTTGTTTTCCTGAAAAATACGACCTTGCCGTCTCCGTGCGCCTCTTGCGCCGGATGCCGTCAAGGTTCATGTACATCCCCGACCTGAGCAGATTTCTCGCTACGCCTACGGCGATGAACTGGCATTAATGTAGATGAATGGAAAAATGATGCCGACTACCTATCTCCACACAATGCTGCGCGTCACGGACCCTGATGCGACCCTGGCCTTTTTCAAGCTTATTGGGCTTGAGGAAGTGCGCCGCTTTGATAATGAGGCAGGACGTTTCACGCTCATTTTTCTGGCAGCGCCCGGCCAGGCCGGAATTGCCGAAGTTGAATTGACACACAATTGGCCGCCCGCCGATGGCGCCCCGCCCGAGATATATGAGGGTGGACGCAATTTTGGTCATTTAGCTTATCGGGTGGATAATATCTATGCGACGTGCCAGCGGCTGATGGATGCAGGCGTGATCATCAATCGCCCACCACGCGATGGGCATATGGCTTTTGTGCGCTCGCCGGACGGCATCTCGATTGAACTGTTGCAGGAAGGCCGTCTTGAACCTGCGGAACCTTGGGCAAGCATGCCCAATGTTGGAGTTTGGTGAATATGCTCGATATCGTGCGCGTGCCCGTCCTGTCCGACAATTATGTCTGGCTGGTGCATGAAAGCGAAAGCGGTGAGACCCTTGTGGTAGATCCCGCGGTAGCGGCACCTGTTCTGGCGGCAGCAGACGCGCGCG
>JANMJX010000184.1:0-2411 GCA_031371575.1 Sphingomonadales bacterium | reverse complement strand
TGATGGACGCATGGATTATCCGGATGATATTTTGGCGAAACTCGACTGTGTGATCGCCAGTGTCCACTCGAAATTTAAAATGCCGGAAGAACAGATGAACGAAAGAATTTGTAGAGCCATGAAACACAAACACGTGGATATTTTGGGACACCTCACCGGCCGAAAGATAAACATTCGCCCAGGATACGAAGTGAACATCGACAAAATCCTCGAAACCGCCCGAGACACCCGTCCCGCCGAACGTACCCGAATAATGATTGGTGCCGCTCCCGATGGTGCATTGCTCTCGCGCGACAATTTCGACCTTGGCATCAGGGGCGAACGCAACCGGCGCGAAACGTGGCGCGGTGTTATTGGTGCCGATGGTCAACTATCGGACAACGCGCGCTATGAGGTGTCCTATGTTTATGGCCAGACCAAGTCGCGCAATACCCAAACCAGCAATTTGATTGGCGACCGCTATTTTGCTGCGCTCGACGCGGTACGTGACCCGGCCACGGGGCAGATCGTCTGCCGTTCTACCATTGACGGTGGTGCTATCATCAACCCGGACAATTTTGGGCAACCTGCCTCGACCTTTACGGCTGGCGCCGGCAGCCCCTGTCGTCCGCTCAACTTCTTCGGCAGTAACGTCGCCAGCCAGGCAGCGCTCGACTTTGTGCTTGCCGATAACACCAACCGGTCCAAGGTTCAGCAACATGTTGTTTCAGGTTCGATTAGCGGCGATTTTGGTGCGCTTTTCGAGTTGCCCGGCGGCCCAATCGGCTTCGCAATCGGTGCTGAGTATCGCAAGGAGAAAAGCCAGGATACGCCAGACCAGTTGATTCAGAGCGGTAGCTTCCGTGACTTTGCGGCAGTCGCGCCGAGCAGCGGCCAGTTTGATGTGAAGGAAGTTTTCGCGGAATTGAACGTGCCGATATTGGCCGATATACCTTTCGCCGAACTGCTGTCGGTATCTGCCGCAATTCGTGTGTCGGATTATTCCACGGTTGGGACGACAACGACCTGGAAGGTCGATGGTATTTATGCGCCAGTCGATGATATCCGCTTCCGCGGATCATATTCGCAGGCGGTGCGCGCACCTAATATTGGCGAACTGTTCCAGCCTCAATCTGGCACGTTCGGCTTTGTGACCGATCCATGCGACGCTACGCGGGTCAACGAAGGATCATCGACTCGGGCCACCAATTGCGCGACGATCCTGACTGGACTTGGCCTCACCGCAGCGCAGATTGCCAATTTCAGCCCATCGACGGACGCGCAGAACACCACTTCGCGGCGTGGACTTGCTGGGGGCAACATTAATCTGACCGAAGAAACCGCCAAAACCTGGACGGCCGGTGTGGTGGTCCGCCCAAGCTTTATCCCCGGTCTGACCCTTAACTTTGACTGGTACGACATTACGATCAGGGGCGCAGTAAACACGCCCACAGCAACGGAGCTGGCAGAATTGTGCGTCGATCAGCCCACGGTCGACAACCGCTTCTGCCAAAATATCTTCCGAGCGCAAGGCACCGGTTTTGTCCTTGGGGATGGGAACGATCCGCAACAGCGTATCGGCTTCATCGTCGGGCCGGAAAACGTTGCAAGGTTCAAAACGGCCGGCGCTGACTTCGGCGTTCGCTATGCCTTTTCGCCAAGCGAGAGCTTGGGGAACTTTGCATTGAGCCTGAACGGCGGCTATCTTGATAGCATCTCATTCGTCCCATCGATCGGCGCTGAAGTCGATGATGATTTGCTCGAGGCGTATAATCCGCGCTGGCGCGGGGCTGCGAACGTGAACTGGAAAATTGACCAGTTTTCCGTGAACTACGGTGTTACCTATTTCAGCAAGACTCGCCGGTTTACGACCGAACAGCTCGACGCCAATCCAGACCTTTCCGATCCGCGTTACTTCTTTTTTAAGGAGCGCTGGGAGCATGATGTCCGTGCAGCATTAGAGCTGGACAATGGCTTCGAATTTTATGGTGGCGTGAACAATATCTTCGACGAAAAGCCCGTGTTTGACAGCCTAAGCTATCCGGTTTCGGGTGTCGGACGCTACATGTATGTCGGCGCAAAAGTAAAGCTGTAGCCGCCAACGCTTGCCCTCGCTCTCCTTTCATTTCATAATGCAACGCAAATGAGATGAAGGAGAGCGATATGGCCACCCAATTGAAATCGAACAGCAAATACAGCGAAGCCGAATGGACTGCGCGGCAGGAACTTGCCGCATGCTACCGGATTTTTTCCATGTTTGGCTGGGACGAGCTGGTTTTCAACCACATCACGGTCAAGGTGCCCGACGAAGATGGCGCTTTCCTGATCAATCCTTACGGAATGCATTTTGGCGAAATCACGGCGTCAAGCCTGATCAAAATTGACATTGATGGCAACAAGATCGACGTCGACAATCCGTGGCATGTGAACAA
>JANMJX010000147.1:0-6119 GCA_031371575.1 Sphingomonadales bacterium | reverse complement strand
TGATGGATGCCTTTGACAGTGCAGACGATGAACGACCAACTCTGTTCATTGCCTATACGGTCAAGGGTTATGGCCTGCCGCTGGCGGGACATAAAGACAATCATTCCGGGATGATGAACCCTGCCCAAATTGATCAACTTCGCATGACCATGGGCATTGAGACGGGCAAGGAATGGGAACCATTTGCTGGCCTCGGAGATAATATGGCCGCCAAGCTTAAAAATTTCATTGGGGATAGCGTACTTGCCGCAAAACCGGCGGAGGCGGTGTCGCAATATATACCTGTGCCCGCCCGCCTGGAAGTTCCATCGGGTGACGTACAATCTACGCAGGCGGCATTTGGCCATGTACTTCTCGATCTAGCCAAATCGTCGGAAGATCTGGCTGACCGCATCGTGACCACCGCCCCTGATGTAACGCAGACAACCAACCTTGGCGGCTTTGTGAACCAGCGTGGGTTGTTTCGTCGGTCCGACGTCGCCGACATATTCCGTGAGGCTAAAATTCCGTCTGCCCAGAAATGGGCGGCACATGCAGCGGGGCAGCATATCGAACTCGGGATTGCTGAAAATAATTTTTTCTTATTGCTGACGTCGCTTGGCCTATCTGCACAGCATTTTGGTACCCGTCTCATTCCCGTCGGTACGGTTTATGATCCCTTCATCGCCCGCGGCCTCGATGCGCTAAATTATGGGTGCTATTCGGATTCGCGTTTCCTTTTGGTTGGGACGCCTTCAGGGTTGACTCTGGGACCAGAGGGCGGCGCGCATCAGTCGATTAACACGCCGCTGATTGGCATGGGGCAGCCGAGCCTTGCGTATTTTGAGCCTGCTTATGCCGACGAAGTTGCTTTGTTTATGCGGTGGGCATTTGATTATCTGCAAAAGCCGGAGGGAAGTTCTGTCTATTTGCGGCTGAGTACGCGCCAGATCGCCCAAGTAGAACGCGCCAATTCCGATTGGGAAGCGGATGCCTTGAAAGGCGGATATTGGTTGCGTCGACCAGCAGCAGGGGCTGAGGCGGCCATTATATTTACTGGGGCCATCGCACCCGAAGTGTTGGCGGCGTACGAACAAATGCTGGATGATATACCCGGATTAGGCGTCCTGAACGTGACATCGCCCGATGTGCTGCATCGAGATTGGTCCGCGAGCAGGGCCGCGCGCTGGACCCATAGGAGTGCGCAAACAAGTCATGTGGAGGATCTATTATCCCTTTTGGCACGTGATGCTGGCGTTGTGACTGTGATTGACGGCTCGCCCGGCGCGCTGTCGTGGCTTGGCGGAGTGCATGGCATGCGGGTAAGTCCGCTTGGCACCGATCGGTTCGGTCAGACTGGGGATTTGCCTGATCTGTACGCGGAGTACCGGCTCGATGCTGACGCGATTATCGATGCAATGGCTGAATTGTCTCTTCAAAATTAAGCTCACTGGAAAACCGCACCTAGCGGCGGAGCTGAACCCAATCAAATGGCAGAGCCCCAAGACATAATCGACTGAATCTGCCAAGGCTCCGTCGAGAAATCCAACGGGTCTCGATCCATTGCGCGTTCGGTGAACTTTTGCGCGAGATCAGCCTCGGAAGCAACATCTTGGGTATTACGCAGAAAAGCAGTTTGAAAATGTACGAACGATAGCCCAGCATACGCCCGGGCAAACGTAGGGTCTTTAGATACAGCCAGCTGAAATATGAACTCAGCTTGGGCATTATCTTGCCTGTTAAACCGATACGAAACCAAGCTTACTCCCCTCACGGGCAGCGCCCCGTACTCACGCCCATAGTATAAGGCAATCGCACGTGCGTTGATCATGTCGGAACATCAACTGATGATCGATTTCGGCTACGCATGTCAGCAGGAGACGAGCGAGGACATTGATTAATTAGTCTGAGCGTTTCCCCTCCAGTCAAGTGCGCTCGATGCTTTAGGCGCGATTCCGACGCTCGAGATCGGGGGTTATGTTGATCGGATACCGACCTCAATATTACAGCTTTCATAATTCGAAAAAAGGCACGACCGAAGTCGACCCTGAACAAGTCTTTGGGAGGGGATGCCTATAAGGCTTCTTTCCTGTGCCCAGAATCGATATTTTGTGCAAGTGCGAACAATGCACCATCTGTTGCGAATAATGCGTGCCCGAGTTCGAAATGCTAAACGTCCCTTCAGGGTAAAATTCTCAAATTTGGGACATTGTGCCAAGTGATTTGTGCTCTCCAATATGGAATTCGTTTCGGCAGATCCCGCTAACTTTCCGGACGTTCACATGAACAAACAGGCTTCCTGATAACTGCCGTCCGTTCACGCACTCAGGCCAGAAACATTTATGACTACAATTGGGCGGTGAGCGGACTATCTGCTTCCGTATGTGATCGATGAACAGCTGCCCTTGACCCGTCGATGAAACGGGACTGCTAGTAACGTTTAAAAAGGCGACAGGCCGGACATGCGCCCGGCCTGTCAGGTTTGGGGCAATCACTCAGTGAGTTTAGCGTTCTTTGTTATTATTGGCTTCGCGTGAGCGGTTGCCGCCAGATTTTGTGGCTGTCGGCGTGCTGCTTTCAGTTTGAGCGCTGGGCGCGGGAGCCGCTTCCTGCTGCTTTGCGGCCGACGTCAGTTCGCCCTTGGTCATGCCGGTCACCAAGGCATCGCCCGAACCCGAAAAGTTCGCGGCCGGGAGCGTGGCGAGACGGTTGCCAGTTTCAACTGTTACCGCCTGAACTACGCCCTGCTTGGTCTGCTTGACCGACTGGACATAGCCGATTGTGCGTCTACGCGCGTCTTCGATAGGCATGCCGGGCTCAATTGCGAACATGCCAGCGCCATTGGCTGCTGCCGTTCCGGAGGCCGCCAGCTGGCCGAGGCTGCCTGATGCCATGCCATCTCCCATACCGCTTGCGCCGCCGGCGATTAAGCCAGTGCCTGATGTGCTACCTACCGCATTACCAGCGGCAGAACGTCCGGTTCCTCCCGTTGAGCTGGCCGTACCGCGTACAGTATCTATCGTGCCGCGCGCCCGACCGACGCCATCTTGCGCGGTAGTGCGGACGGCATCTGTGCCGATCAGCTGCGCGTCAACGCTGCCGCTTTTCGACGCATTGGCCGATCCGCTGCTTGCACCATTAACGCTCCGGTCAAGGACAGTGGTACCGCCGGTTACGGAACCGTTGCTGCTGCCTTGGGCTTGCCCACTGCCGCGTACGCGTCCCGACTTGCGGTCGACCTGCTTTTCGCCTCTGAGCGAGCCGGTGCTGTCGCCGGTAACGTTGCCGGTGGTGCGGGTGATCGGGCCAGTCATGTCACCGCCCAGAGCGCCGCCAAGACCACCCGTCAATCCGCCACCGCCACTTCCGCCAAGCAATTGAGCCGAGGCGGGGGTCGAGATTGCGATTGCCAGCGCAATCGCCGGAATGATCGAATGTTTGAAAGTAGTTTTCATGTTCGTTCTCCTTCTTTGCAGTGGCATTATTGCCTGCATGTTAGAACAACGATGGCGGTGTGAGATTTCATCCGTCGAATGGAAACTTTTATCTTATGTGCCTCACAAAAAGACAGATTATCGGCCGCATTTTCCGCAAACCAAGCCGTGACCATAAACTGGGTCATGCCCTTTTTTGCCAAGATCGATAGCTTCAGCCATTAGCTTGCGAACAGCGGGTTCGACGGCATTGTTCGATTGGCGGGGGTAGAAAGTGGAAAGGCGTGCGGCGACCAGGGGGGCGGCGAAGCTCGTGCCACGTACCCGCGCTTTTTTCGTGGCGTCTGTCGCGCTGAATATATCTGCGCCCGGTGCAGCAAAGTCAGTATGTACGGCGCGGCCTGCTTCGGGAAGAGCGCGATTTCGTCCGTCTACACCGGTTACAGCAAGCACCCCTGGATAGGATGCGGGGTAGGCAGGCGGGGCGGCAGGGCCGTCATTTCCGACCGCAGCAACGATTATGACGCCTTTGCGCTGTGCTGCCGCGACTGCGGCTTTGAGGAGGGCATTGTGCGGTCCTATGAGGCTGATCGTCACGACCGAAACGCCGCGGCCAGCAAGCCAGCCAAGCGCGCGGGCGATGGCAGCGGCGTTGCCACCTGCCCTTGCCGTGCCATAAACATCAGCTGCAAGTAGACTCGCTCCCGCACGAGCGCCTTTGATGTCGCCATTTCCAATCATCAACGCAGCGACAGAAGTGCCGTGGCTACTCGCCGTCGGCGCGCCTGCAGCAAAGCCGTTCTGCTCGACGCGGCCGCGCACCGAAGGATGGTCGGCAACCCCGCCATCGATAATCCCTAGCGAGGCGTTGGTGGAGGTGCTGGCGAGTACGGTTGTGGCAAGAGGTGGCGCAAGGCTGGCGCTACCTTGGAAATAGATATGGTTTGCGTCGATTTCGGCATTGGGGAGCAGAGCGCGGAGCTTCTCTTCGGCATCGGCGAGCGACATTTTGGCTGGGGTAGCGAAGCGGACATAATTGAGGTCCAGCCCATCGATGGCATCGCGCGAGAGCAGGCTGTAGCCTGCAGACTGTGCTGCCTTGATAGCGTCATCGCTTAGGCCGGTTGCCACCAGTTCGCCGCGCACGGCGGGGTAGCGGTTTGAATCATAATCCACTGCTTCGCGGTTCTGACGAACGAAACGGGTAAGCCGGTCAAGGCGCGCTGTCTCCAACGTGCGGCCAAGCTGCGCCAAGGCTGCACTAGTTTGCGGCAGATCGAGCGGAAGCTCCGGCATGCCAACGCGCGACAAGCCCCCAGTGGGCAGGCTAAGCTGGGCGAATGCTGCCGCCGAGAGCAAGGTCGCGCACATTGTGGGGATAAACCAATACTTCATAATCTTGCTTTCTTGGGCATTCGATGCGACCTGTCACCCGAAATTTCACAGGGACATGGATGAAACGACCACACGCCATCGTTTCATCCACATAGCCATGAAGGAATTGAATGGCATTTGAACTGGAACTGCTTGCGCTGTTGCCGCGATTGCGCCGGTTCGCGCGTGGATTGACTCAGCATCCCGCTGACGCGGATGATCTGTGCCAGTCCGCGATCGAACGCGCCCTTAAATCGCGCGAACAGTGGCAGGCCGGAACGAGACTGGATAGCTGGATGTACAAGATTACGCGAAATATCTGGATCGATAACCGAAGGGCGGCTGCTCGGAGGGGTATTCATGCCGATATCGACGATGGCGTGATGCAAATCGCAGACGACAGCCACGCGCGGATGGAAGCGTCGATGGAGCTGGGCGATGTCGACAAGGCGATGGCACGGCTGCCCGTTGAGCAACGCGAGGCAGTCATGCTCGTTCTGGTCGAAGGCTATGCTTATCGCCAAGCGGCGGAGATATTGGAAGTGCCGGTGGGCACATTGACATCGCGGCTAGTGCGCGGGCGCGAGGCGCTGGTGCGCGAATTGGGAGAAGCGGCATGACTTTTGATCGCACCATAATAGCGGCCTATGTGGATGGCGAGCTTGATCTTGTGAGTGCCAAACGCTTGGAAAAGGCGATGACCGAGGATGCAGGGCTGGCGAGAGCGGTCGAGGCCGAGCGGACATTGCGCGCGCGGCTATCTGCGCATTTCGATCCGGTCGCGGAGGAACTGGTGCCGGACCGGCTGGCGGCTTTGCTTTCGGGCAATGTCAGCCTTTTGGACGAGCAACGTTCGAAGAAGACCGTGCGCTGGTATCGGCCATCGGTCATGCAATGGAGCGCGATGGCGGCTTCGCTGGTCGTAGGGTTGATGATCGGCGGGACGGCACTTAACCGCGATGCCGGATACGTGCGTGACGATGGCGACGTATTGGTTGCTTCAGGAGAACTAGCCGACGCGCTGCAAACCCAGCTTGCATCAACGCAGGGCACATATCCAAAAATCCGCATCGGCACCAGCTTTGCCGCAAAGGACGGCGGCTACTGCCGGACCTTCGAAACCGCATCACTGGATGGGATAGCCTGCCGTGCGGGCAAGGACTGGCAATTGAAGCAGACTTTGTCGGGGAGTGGCGCCAGCGCATATCGCCAGGCGTCTGCTGGCGCCCTGGCAGAAGCAGCGGCGGCGATGATGGCGGGTGAAGCCATGGATGCTGCTGCCGAGAAGGCCGCAGCAGAAAAGGGTTGGAAATAATTCTCTCTCACCGCGTT
>JANMJX010000120.1:0-11757 GCA_031371575.1 Sphingomonadales bacterium | reverse complement strand
TCATCGCAAGCGCATTGGCGCTGCGTTCGCCTATCCCCATGCGTGGAACGGCGACGCGCACCCGCCCGCTGTACGCCCCCAGATCGTCATATGGGGCGAGCAAAACGGTAATGACATCGCCTACCAAGGCCGCCTTGCCCTCTGTACGTGGCAGTGGCCTGACAAGGTCGTGGGCGCGGCCCAAAGCGGTGAGGCGCCGCGTGAGGTCGCGAGTCATATCTTCCATCGATTTGGACGACCGCGACGTCAGCGTTGTCAGGCTGGTTGCAATGGCGAGGAGGTTCTTGACCCGGTGGCTCATTTCGCCAGCCAGCAATTCGTGGCCTTCTTCGGCCTGTTTGCGACCTGTCACATCCAGGAAAACGCCGAACATGACCTGATCGACGATGCCTTCGTCGGCACCCTGACCACGCGCAGACACCCAGCGGACCGAGCCGTCAAGAATGATGCGGAAGTCAATTTCATATGGGCCAGCAACCGAACGCGTCGCTACAAAGGCGTCGCGCACTCGGTCGCGGTCGGCGGGGTGGATGTGCTCCGACAAATGTTCAAATTCAACGCTTTCGGACCATTCCAGGCCCCACAGTTCAAAGCCTTTCGGATCCATGCGAAAACTGTTGTCCTCGACATTCCACGACCACATGGCCACGCTGGCCGCTTCCACCGCGAGGCGAAGATGCTTGTTGCTCCATTCAATCGGGGTATCCGCTTGCTTCGACATATATGTCTTTCAACGCACAGGGCAGAGCGCGCGGCGTAGCGGAAGGCTGAATGAATAGCTAAATGTAAATTCGTTACTATAGGTTCCGGCCAGCCAAGTTGCCGGTTCAACCGTGGCGCAATGCGTCCGTCACTTCGCTTAAACTTCCCCGCACGCGCAGCAGCTGGTCCTTGCCGAAGACAATCAGGCATTCGTCGTCCGCATTATCTGCAGTGCGGACAAACTGGACGATTTCGGGATTGACCGATATTTGGTGACCGCGGCTGTCGGTCATAGTGACGAAGGGGATCATGGGTTTTCCTTTTTAGGCGATAACTCTCGGCTTGGCAGCATTTGGACCATGTTGCAAAGTTTGCACGGCTGATGCCAGCTCAAGCGACCAGAAACTGTCTTGAGCCTGTGCATGAATTTGCTACACCGGCGACATCGGGGCAAAGCAACCTCCCGGTCAGGCGGTTCGCCCAAGCGTTGCCTTATGTGTCCGCGGGGCTGCGGATGTTGAAGGCATGGAGCATGATGTGGCAGCGCAATTAGAGCATCCCGATTTTCGTGAATTGTTGAAAGTTTTTACCCGAATTGGCTGCCTGAGCTTTGGTGGGCCAGCGGGGCAGATTGCGCTGATGCACCGAGAACTGGTCGAGGACCGGCGCTGGGTGGATGAGGACCAATATCTCCATGCGCTGAATTTCTGCCATTTGCTACCCGGGCCTGAGGCCCAGCAGCTTGCGACATGGGTTGGATGGCGCCTGCATGGCATCAAAGGCGGTTTGGCGGCGGGATTGCTGTTTGTTATCCCAGGCGCGCTGGTGATCCTGGCGATGTCGATCCTGTACGCTTATGCCGCAAATCTCAGCTGGTTTGCCGCGATGTTTGTCGGCATCAAGGCGGCGGTTCTCGCGATTGTCGTGCAAGCGTTGATCCGCATTGGTGGCCGCGCGCTGAACACCCGGTTCAAAAAGGTCGTGGCGGCGGCGGCCTTTTTTGCGCTGTTTTTTCTCAATTTGCCATTCCCACTCGTTGTCCTTGGCGCTGGCGCTTTGGGCATGTTTGTGGCGACTCATCGCCCAGACTGGTTGGCGCTCAAAAGCAGCGAAAGCATAGTCGCGCCGGTCACCAACGCATGGCGGATGACAGTGCAGGCGGTGCTGGTCGGGGGGCTGATCTGGGCTGCACCCTTGCTGCTGATATTCCTGACATTGGGGCCGGACCATGTGCTCTGGCATATCGGCAGCTTTTTCTCCCAACTTGCTCTGGTCACCTTTGGCGGGGCCTATGCTGTGCTCGCCTATATGGCGCAGGAGGCGGTCAATGGCTTCGGCTGGCTCTCTGCAGGCGAAATGGCTGACGGCTTGGGGCTTGCCGAAACCACGCCTGGTCCGCTGATCCTCGTCACGCAATTTGTGGGCTATCTTGCGGCGTTTCGCGCGCCCGAGCCCTTTGCGCCTCTGGTTGCGGGCATATTGGGGGCAGGGCTGACCCTGTGGGTGACATTTGCGCCATGCTTTTTGTGGATTTTCGCCTTTGCGCCTTGGATTGACCGGATGGAAAATGCCAAATGGTTGAAAGGCGGGCTCGCGACATTGACGGCAGCGGTTGTCGGCGTGATTGCCAACCTGACCGCCTGGTTTGGCTTGCATGTCCTTTTCAATATGGTCGGAGAGCGGCGATTTGGTCCATTCCGGATTTATTGGCCCGACCTTGCGACATTCAACTGGCAAGCTGCAATACTCTGTATTATATCGTTTTTTCTGATCTTCAGGTTGCGTTGGAACGTGATTGCGGTATTGGCGGTCGCAGCGTTTTGCGGTGTGTGTTCGAGTCTTTTGTAGGCGTCGAATTTACGGGCTGTTAACCATCGCTGCACGATAATACAGGCGGCAATGCTCATGGCAGAACGCTCTTGGACCAAATGAGGCGGGAAAAAAGATGAAACCTAATTTTGCGACGTCAGCTTGTATGTTGGCTTTGGTGACGTTTATGTCGACAAGCGGCGTGTTCGCTGGTCAAGCTTGGGCTCAGACCGCAAATCAGGCCGCACCATCGGTCACTTTACGCAGCGATGTGAAAATCGAGCGAACCGAACGGGACGCCAGCGGCAATGCGACAACGAAATTGTTTACACCCAAGGACGTGGCGGTTGTTCCGGGCGACAATATCGTCTTCACATTGTTGGTGAACAACGCGACTTCGCAACCCGCCGTTGGTTTCAAGGCCACCAATCCCATGCCTGCTGCGGTCCGTTTTGCATCGGTCAGTGAGGACTGGGCAGACGTATCCATCGACGGGGGAAAGACCTGGGGCAAGCTTGTCGATCTGAAGGTGAAGGCAAATGACGCCACCGGCACCGCCGTCGTGGAACGGGCCGCAACGCCAGAGGATGTGACTCATGTCCGTTGGGTGTTTACCGATGCGATCGCGCCGGGCGCGACGCGTACGGTCAGCTATCGTGGCGTCGTAAAATAGGTACGTGATACGCAACGTTTGTTAACCGATGCCGGTTGGACGTCCCACGTTGATACAATGACTTAGCGTCCGCGCGATTTTTATAGTTCACGGTTGCAATTAACCACTTTTTAGGCTGGTAATTAAACCGCCAAGCAAGCAGCGCTGCTTTATGCAGAATCCAGTTTCAAGCTTTAGGCAAATTTTTCAGCGGCTGACGATCCCGTTGGTCATTGGGCTATTGCTTGCGCTGCCCTTGACGGCATGCGCACCGTAGACGGGTTATGGGGTAAACCGTCTACGGACCGAAGCGCCTGGGGTGACAGCAATGTCACCCCGCTTTTTTTTGAAACACAGCGCATCGCGGCCATCTCATTCGACTACTGGGTAAAGCCATGCCAAATTGCGCGCTTGTCCTTTGGCTGGCTTTTGTCGCAAAGCGCAGCTAAAGCGCGGCCATGAACCCCATCATTCTTGTCATGTCGGGCGGAGCCATTGGTGCGGCATTGCGCTATGGCCTGTCACGTGCACTGCCGGTCAGCGCCGCTGGATGGCCGTGGCCGACCTTTGCCGTGAATGTCGTGGGTGGATTGTGCATGGGCATATTGGCCATCTGGCTGCTGCGCGGGGACAGTTCGTCCGAACCGTTGCGCCTGTTTCTTGGCGTCGGTGTGCTAGGCGGATTTACGACATTCAGCGCCTTCACGCTTGAAATGGCGCAGATGGTCCAGCGCGGACAAACCGGAATGGCGGCACTCTATGCATTGCTGTCCGTAGCGATCGCGCTTGGCGCAATATTTGCCGGAATGACGGCAGCAAAGGCAATTTGGTCATGAGTAAAGGCGACGATAAAGGCATCAGGCAGTTTGTCGTTGCACCCGATGACGACGGCATAAGGCTTGACCGCTGGTTCAAGCGGCATTTGCCCGATGCATCGTTCAACATCGTCTCGCGTTGGGCACGTACGGGCCAGCTGCGCGTCGACGGAAAGCGCGCGACGCCGGGTGACCGGTTGCTCGCCGGGCAAAGCTTGCGCATTCCGCCAGCCGACGCCTCTGCGTCCTCCAGCGCGCGGCCAGTGCGCAAACGGCGCGAGCTGACCAATGATGAAATGGAATTCGCGCTCAGCATGGTGATCCACAAGGATGACGCGGCGTTGGTCATCAACAAGCCAGCCGGGCTTGCCACGCAGGGCGGTACCAAGACCGAGAACCATGTCGATGGCTTGCTTGATGCCTTGGGCTTTGAACTCGATAACCGGCCCAAGCTTGTCCACCGGCTGGACAAGGACACGTCGGGCGCCTTGCTGCTGGCGCGTACGTCGCGGTCAGCCGGACATTTTGCCAAGGCATTTTCATCGCGCACGGCACGCAAGGTCTATTGGGCGCTGGTGGTCGGCGTGCCCGACATCGCAGACGGCTTTATCGACCTGCCCATCGGCAAGCAGCCGGGCAGCGGCGGCGAGAAAATGCATGTCGACGAAAGAGAAGGGCAATCTGCGCGCACGCGATATCGTATCGTCGAACGCGCCGGAAACGCCACCGCTTGGGTAGAGCTGCAACCTTATACAGGCCGGACACATCAGTTGCGCGTCCACATGGCTGCGATTGGCCACCCCATCGTCGGCGATGGAAAATATGGCGGCAAGGACGCCTTTCTGACAGGTACCATCAGCCGCAAGATGCATCTGCACGCCCGCCGCATCCGGATTGACCATCCCGCCGGCCACCAGATCGACGTCCGCGCCGATTTGCCTCCGCATATGAAGGCAAGTTTTGACGATCTGGGTTTCGACATCGAAATGGGTGATGCCCTGGTGCTTGACGCGCCGAAGTTCAGCGAAACCGCCGAGGGCAAAAAACGCGTTGCCGCCAATATTGCCAAATCCGCGCGCAAGGAACGCAAGGGCGAACGCCGCTCGCGAGGATCGACGCCTGACAAGCCCAAGGACAACAAACGCAGCCAGATGGCGGCCGGCAAGAAGATCGCCGCGAAAAAGCCTGTCATCAAGAAAGCCGTGACCGGCAAGGCACCGGCGAAAAAGGCGCCAGCCAAAAAGCCGGCGGGACGAAAGTAACGCTCGCCAAAACCCCAGCGACCAAAAAAAACGCCAATTACGCAACTTCCCTCTCGTCATGCTCGCGTTGTTTCAGCATAAAGGACGCAGAGTGAAATCGTTCGGCGCGACGATTGGGGGAAAAATGACGATAACGCATGTAAGCGAACGCTTGGCTATAGGGCCTGTACTGCGGCGCATGGTCCGATGAAGATGGAACGCTGATCGTGCATCCCAACCCCAAATTCCGCTGGGACGACATTGCGGCAATGCGTGATTTTGCGCAGGAAATAGGGTTTGGTATGCTTTTCCGGGAGACGCCGGACGGGCCTCGTGTTGCGCATCTGCCCTTCGTGTTTCTGTCGGACCATGTCATTGGCTTTCACACCGCGCGCAGCAATGCGGTCACGAAGTTGCTCGATGGCTCTGAAGGCTTGTTCGTCGTCAATGGCCCCGACGGGTATATCAGTCCCGACTGGTACGGCATCGATGATCAGGTGCCGACATGGAATTACGCTGCGGTCGAATTGCAAGGACGCGTCCGGCAAATGGACCAGGCGGAATTGATCGCTCAAGCCGACGCACTATCGCATTTTCAGGAAACCAGATTGGCGCCAAAGCCGGTCTGGACCCGCGCGAAAATGGGTGAGGGGCTTTTCGACAAGATGCTGGGCGGCATCTTTGGCTTTGTCATGGACATATCCGAATGGCGCGGCACATTGAAATTGGGCCAGAACAAGCCGGAAACCGTTCGGCTTTCCGCCGCTGACGGCGCGGCGGCCGCAGGCCAAGCCGCAATCGCAGATGCCATGCGGAGTTTGTCATTATGATCAAGCTCGCTATTTTCGACTGCGACGGAACGTTGGTCGATAGCCAGGCCAATATCTGCATGGCGATGGAACATGCGTTCGAATCCGCTGGACTGGCACCGCCGATGCGCCACGAAATCCGGCGCGTGGTTGGGCTGTCGCTGGTGGAATCGATGCGGATGTTGCTACCGGATGCCGAGAATGACCATCATCATGACATGGCAGAACGTTACCGGAATGCATTTTTGGCGCTGCGCAACAACGGCCTTGTCGATGAGCCGCTTTATGACGGAATGGCGTCGTTGCTGTCCGAAATGGATGAGGGCGGTTGGCTGCTTGGCGTTGCGACGGGAAAGTCTGATCGCGGGCTTATCCGCTGTCTTGATCATCACGCTATCAAAGGCTTGTTCGTGACCTTGCAAACCGCCGACCGGCATCCGTCCAAACCGCATCCGTCAATGGTGTATCAGGCACTGGCTGATGCAGGCGCAACAGCACGCGACGCTGTCGTCATTGGCGATACCGTGTATGACATCCATATGGGCCGTGCTGCCGGAACCCGAACGGTGGGCGTCAATTGGGGATATCACCGGGTGGAAGAATTGCGCGAGGCCGGGGCGGACTTCATCGCCGAAAGCATGGATGAATTAAAGGCCTATCTAAAGGATTTTGCATGACGCCGATTGATGACAGGGCAAAAGCGGAGACGCAGGCGCAATACCGGTTTCTGGCAATCAATCTGTGCCGTTTGACGGGTGCCATATTGTTGGTCGTTGGCCTTGCCGTCATTTCGCGCGAGGCATTTGGCCTGCCTAAATCCGCGGGTTATGTGTTCTTCTTCATTGGTATGTTCGATTTCCTCCTCGTACCGGTATTCCTCGCGAAGAAATGGAAGAGCAAGCCTGATTTATGAGGCGATTTTGGAAAGTGGTCAGCCTTGAACAGACCAGCTTCGGCCATGCCGTGCGGCTGGACGGCCGGCCAGTAAAGACACCGACGAGCAATATGCTTGCGCTGCCGACCCGCAAAATGGCGGATGCGGTTGTGGCCGAATGGGAAGCTGTTGAAAAGACAGTGAACCCCTTGGCCATGCCGACCACCGGTTTTGCCAATGCCGCGATTGACCGTATCGGTCCTGACCGCGCCGGTTTTGCCGCAGCCATCGCAGCTTATGGAGAAACCGACCTGTTTTGCTATCGCGCGGCGGCTGGCGAAGCGCTGGCGGATCGTCAGGCGGAAATTTGGGACCCTTTCCTCGAATGGGCAGGGACACGTTATGATATCCGCTTCGTGATTGTCGAAGGCATCATGCACCAGCCCCAGCCCGAAGCTACATTGCACATCTTGCGCAACGTGGTGGCTGCGCGCGGCACGTTCGAGCTTGCCGCCATGGCAAAGCTTGCACATCTGTCCGGTTCGCTTGTTGCAACATTGGCGGTCATCGAACGCGCGCGCACCGCCGATGATATCTGGAGCGCCGCCTGTCTGGACGAGATCTGGCAGGAGGAACTATGGGGCGCCGACCATTGGGCGCAGAAAAATCGCAGCGACCGTGAAGCGGAATTCACGGCGGCGGTGCGGTTTCTCGACCTGCTTGTTCCGGGAACATAGGTAAACACCCATCTCGCAGCGTCGGGCAGCCGAAGCTAAATCGGCGCCAATTCCAAGGAAATGGCCCATGACAGATAGCGCGACCTTCACCCTACGCCCACTTCCCAAGGCGGCCTTTATCGCGGGCTATGCTGGATTATTGCCGCAGGTCATCGCGGCAGCGATGGTATTGTCGGGGATGGAGTATCGCTGGACCGGTCTTGCTGCCGCTTATGGCTATGCTGCGTTTATTTTCAGCTTTCTTGGCGGCATGTGGTGGGGCCTTGGCGTCACCACACGGAATGATGAAGCATCGGTAAATGCAATCTTTGTACTCGCCGTCGCGCCGAGCCTTTTGGCGCTCGCCACCTATTTGCCGTGGATATGGGGATGGGAATGGCCCGGCCCGTCGCTTGCCTGGCTCGGTTTCTTCCTGCTGCTATCCCCGCTGGCGGATCGCTGGTTGTCGTCGCGCTGTGCCTTGCCTGCGGGCTGGATGAAGCTGCGTTGGCATTTGTCGCTTGGGCTTGGCGGACTGACGCTGTTTCTGGCGGGTTTCGCCTAAGTCGCGGCGAGATCGCGGACAAAGCCGATCAGGCCCTTTTGCCGGCGCCTTTTCATCCGCTCCGCTGCGAGAATCTGCCGCACCTTTTCAAAGCATGCCTGCACATCGTCGTTGATGAGGACATAATCATAGCCGTCCCAATGTCCGATTTCGGCCTTGGCGCGGCTCATGCGGTCCGCAATGACCTCGTCGCTGTCCTGCGCGCGGCTGTGTAGCCGGCGTTCAAGCTCTTCAATCGAAGGCGGCAGTATGAATACGCGCACGACGTCGGGGCCAGCCTCCTGATAAAGCTGCTGTGCACCCTGCCAGTCGATGTCGAACAGGACATCGCAGCCAGCGGCCAGTTTTTCCTCGACGGGTGCCTTTGGTGTCCCGTAGCGATGGCCAAAGACATGCGCCCATTCGAGAAATGCGCCGTCGGCGGCCATTTGCTTGAAGGTTGCCACGTCGGTAAAATGGTAATGGACGCCCTCGATCTCGCCGGGGCGCGGTTCGCGCGTCGTGTAGGACACGGACAAGGCAATTGTTTCATCGGCATCCAGCAACATGCGCGACAATGTCGATTTCCCGGCCCCTGAGGGTGACGACAGGACAAATAGAAGTCCCCGGCGTTCCAATTCATGCGGCTTGTGGTTGTCGGTTTTGCCCATAGCCGCTAGTGCGCGAAAGGTGACCACATCGTCAAGGGGGAAGCTGCGATGGAATGGCCTCTTAGGGTAAGCAAATTCAGCGTCGTTATTGCCGCAGCACTCGTAGCCGTTTTCATTGCCATATTGTTTGCCATGGACCGGCCGCCGATTTGCGCCTGTGGCCATGTCAAACTGTGGCACGGAATTGTGCAATCCTCGGAAAACAGCCAGCATATTGCGGATTGGTATACCCCAAGCCACATCATTCACGGCTTTATCTTTTTCGGGCTGGGGCGGCTGTTGTTGAAAAAATGGCCATTGGGCCTGGCCTTATGCGCCGCGATCATGGTCGAGGGTGCGTGGGAAATTCTTGAAAATTCGCCGGTCATTATCAACCGATATCGCGAGGTGACGATTTCCTATGGCTATGCAGGCGACAGCATCATCAACAGTGTGTTCGATCTTGTCTGGATGATACTGGGCTTTTTCCTTGCATCGCGGCTGCCATGGAAGGTGACACTGGCAGTGGCGCTGATCTTCGAAGTGTTCACTGCCTACATGATCCGCGACAATCTGACGCTCAATATATTGATGTTGGTTTCACCCGTGGAAGCGGTCAAGGACTGGCAGGCCGCAGGGACTGGCTATTACCTGACGGGGAAATAGACGAGGCGGTTACCGAGCGCTAGCGGCGTCATCCTGAACTTGTTTCAGGATCTTATTGTATGGGGGGGCACTAATTCAGATGCTGAAACGAGTTCAGCATAACGGTGGAGAAATATGCCGTCACGGAATTAGCATATTCCAATGTTCCTATCACAAATTCAGGATGACAACAGATGCCGCTCAAAGCGACTTGCGTTCCTTGCGCTTGTCGTAAATGCTCTTGGCTGCAAATGCGCCGCCGACCAGCAGCAATCCGGGAATAGAGCGCGTTGCGATACGCGTAGCGAGCAAGCCAATGCCTGCACCAAGCAGGCCATTGCCGCGTTTGCGTCCGATAACTTCGCCGACAACGGCGCCTGCAATTGATTTCAACATCCCAATTCTCCCATCACGAAGCTGCCCCGCAGCTACACCATATCTTCAGGTCTGACATGGGTATCAAAGGTAGCCGCGTCAACCAGTCCGGACGATAACGCGGCTTGCCGCAAAGTGGTTCCTTCGCGATGCGCCTGTTTTGCAATATTGGCGGCGTTGTCATAGCCGATGACTGGCGCAAGTGCAGTGACAAGCATGAGTGACCGGTCAAGCAGGTCAGCGATGCGCGCGCGGTCGGGCTCAAGGCCGTCGACGCAATTTTTGGCAAAGCTATCCATGCCGATGCTGAGTAGAGATATCGAGCGCAGCACGTTCGCGCCGATGAGTGGCTTGAAGACGTTTAGCTCGAGATTACCTTGCATACCGCCGACGGTCACCGCCTGATGATTGCCGATGACCTGCGCCGCAACCATTGTCAGCATCTCGCATTGTGTCGGGTTGACCTTGCCCGGCATGATGGAGCTTCCTGGCTCGTTTTCGGGCAAATGCAGCTCGCCAAGGCCCGAACGCGGACCAGAGCCAAGCAGCCGGATGTCATTGGCGATCTTTGTCAGTGAAACGGCAAGCACGTTCAGAATGCCGGAAAGTTCGACCAACGTATCATGCGACGCGAGCGCTTCAAATTTGTTGGGCGCGCTGATCCATGGCACGCCGCCTGTGATTTCCTTGAGCTCGCAACAGAAATCCTCACCAAACCCGGCTGGCGCATTGAGGCCAGTGCCAACCGCGGTTCCGCCTTGTGCAAGGCGTGAAAGTCGCGGCCAGATACCGACTATCCGGTCCGCACTGTCGTCAAGCATCTGCACATAGCCGGACATTTCCTGCCCCAAGGTTACGGGCGTGGCGTCCTGCAAATGCGTTCGCCCGATTTTGACAATGTCCTTCCATGCCTCGGCCTTGGCGGCAAATGCACCGGAAAGACGGCGGACTGCGCTGAGCGACTGATCGCGCGCGGCAAGCGCTATGGCAATATGCAATGCGGTCGGAAAGCTGTCGTTTGACGACTGGCTCATATTGACATGGTCATTGGGATGCACCGGCGCCTTTCCGCCGCGCGTGCCGGTCAACGCCTCGTTGGCAATGCCAGCGATGACTTCATTGACGTTCATGTTCGATTGAGTCCCGCTGCCCGTTTGCCAGATCGTCAGCGGGAATTGGTCATCATATTTGCCGGCCGCCACGTCTGCCGCTGCCGCTTCGATGGCTTCGGCGCGTTCGGTGTCCAACCCATGCCTGCGGTTAACCCGCGACGCCGCCTGCTTCACGAGCGCCAGCGCATGGATGATCCTGATGGGCATGCGCTCCTGAACGGGGAAGGGGAAATTCGCGATGCTCCGCTGAGTCTGGGCCCCCCAATAAACCTCGGCGGGGACCTCAATGGGGCCAAAGCTGTCGGTTTCCGTACGGGTTTCCGCCGTCATTTCTTCCGGCCGAAGTCCACGCTAACGACGTTGGAGCCGTCTTCTACCGTGACCGATGGGCCGTCATTGCCGGCCTCTTCATGCGGCTCGGGCGCAGTTTCACCTGCATCGACGTGGAATTGCAGCGCGAAGTCTACGGCTGGGTCAACAAAGGCGGTGATTGCGGAATATGGGATGAACAAATGTGAGGGAATCTGGCTAAACGACAGGCCAACCTCAAAATGCTCCGCCTCCACCTTCAGATCCCAATATTTGTGCTGCAAGACAATCGTCATTTCGTCGGGGAAGCGTTCGTGCAGATGCTGCGGAATGGCAACGCCGGGGGCTTGAGTCTTGAAAGTTATGTAGAAATGATGGTCACCTGGAAGCCCGTCACGCGCAACGTCACCCAATACGCGGCCAACCACCGCACGCAGCGCCTCTTGCACAACGTCATCATAAGGAATCAGGCTATCAACATGCTCTTCGGTCATGGTTGCTAGG
>JANMJX010000024.1:0-14741 GCA_031371575.1 Sphingomonadales bacterium | reverse complement strand
AGCACATCGCGTGCAGCATTGGGATCCAGCGTCGGGTGCAACAACTGGTCAAGCGCCATCGGGTCAACGCGCAGCACCGCTTCATCGGTGGTGATCAAGCCGGCATGCGCCATATCGACCGCGATCTTCAGCGCGGCCTTGGCCGTGCGCTTGCCCGACCGGGTTTGCAGCATCCACAATTT
The DNA here is from genome assembly GCA_031371575.1 of Sphingomonadales bacterium. Classification (GTDB taxonomy): domain Bacteria; phylum Pseudomonadota; class Alphaproteobacteria; order Sphingomonadales; family Sphingomonadaceae; genus Sphingorhabdus_B. Next base: position 14,559 of record JANMJX010000024.1, on the reverse strand, counting down.
TTCACGCTCAACGGTGAACTCGATATCCTGCATGTCGCGATAATGGGTTTCGAGAATTTCAAACACGCGGGCCAGCTCCGCATAAACCTGCGGCATCGCCTCTTCCATCGACAATGGCTTGGCGCCGGCGCGCTCGCGCGCGGTCTTGGTGAGATATTGCGGCGTGCGGATACCCGCGACCACATCCTCGCCCTGCGCGTTGATCAGATATTCGCCATAATATGCGTTCTCGCCGGTCGCCGGATCGCGCGTGAAGGCAACGCCCGTCGCCGACGTCTCGCCCATATTGCCGAACACCATCGCCTGCACATTAACCGCAGTGCCCCAGTCGCCCGGGATATTGTTCAGGCGGCGATAGACCTTTGCCCGGTCCGATTCCCACGAACCGAACACCGCGCCCACCGCGCCCCATAATTGGTCATGCACATCCTGCGGGAATGGCTTGCCCCATTCAGTCTCAACGAGGCGCTTATACTCGGTCACCAGCGCCTTCAGGTCATCGGCGGACAATTCGGTATCGAGATAATAGCCCTGATCTTCCTTGGCGATCTCAAGCGCTTCTTCGAACGCGCCATGGTCAAGCTCAAGCACGACATCGGCATACATCTGGATGAAACGGCGATAGCTGTCCCACGCAAAGCGCGCATCGCCTGACGAAGTTGCCAACCCTTCCACGGTCTGGTCATTCAGGCCCAAATTGAGAACAGTGTCCATCATGCCCGGCATCGACACCCGCGCGCCCGAGCGCACCGAGACCAACAGGGGATTAGCCGGGTCGCCAAAGGATTTGCCGGTTACATTTTCGATATGCCTCAGGCCGTTCGCCACCTCGGCACGCACGCTGTCGGGAAAGCTCTGGCCATTGGCGTAATAGGCCGTGCACATTTCGGTCGTGATCGTGAAGCCGGGAGGCACAGGCAATCCAATCGACGCCATACCATCGAGGTTTGCGCCCTTGCCGCCGAGGATATTCTTGTTGCCACGGACGGTTTCATCGCCATCCGACACACCGCCACCGAACCGAAACACATATTGGGTCATTCATCACTCCCTTGGGTGGCGGATAACACGCCATCCGAAAAACTTTTTGACCGTCACCCTGAACTCGGTTCAGGGTCTTACTCATTGTCGCACCGAACCCCGGAAAGTAAGATGCTGAAACAAGTTCAGCATGACGATGACGCTGGACCGCCCCTTACCCCTCAATCTTCGAAAAATCAGCCACTTGAGTCACTGCATCGCGGAACCGCGCCAGCAAGCCAAGCCGGAAGGCCCGCTTTGCCGGATCCTCGTCATTCACCATCACTTCGTCAAAGAAACGGTCAATCGGTTCACGCAAGGTGGCGAGTGCCGCCATGGCGTCTTCAAACTGTTCGGCCTCAAGCGCCTTTTGCGCCTGTGGCTCGGCGATGTCGAGCGCGCCAAGCAAGGCAATGTCGGCGGCCGCCGCGCCTTCGGGTACAATCCCCTCGGTGCGGCCATGGTTGCCAGCGATAGCCGCGCGCATGCCTTGGTCGACGTCGACAAACGGGTCTTCCTCACCCGTCTGTGGCATTTGCTGTTCGCCAGCGCCCGAAAGCGGCGCGTCGGTCGCCTTGTCGAGAACCGGAGAAACCGGATTTGACCCCTTGAGGATATTCGCCGCGCGCTTGTACGCGGCCAGCAGGTTCGCGCCGTCGGCGGTTGTAATATATGTCTGCAATGCCTTGACCCGCGCCAGCAGCCGGACAAGATCGTCCTCACCGCCAAGGCTAAACACCGCATCAATCAAATCGTGCCGCACGCCCGCTTCGCGTTGCTGGACCTTGAGGCGGTCAATGAGGAACTCTTCCAGTGTGCCAAAGTCTGAACCTGCTCCGGTCTGCGCGAGCATGTCCTTGAGCGAACAGCGAAGATCGTTTTGCAGCAGCAGGGACAATAATCCAAGCGAGGCGCGTCGCAACGCAAAGGGGTCTTTCGATCCCGTGGGGGGCATGCCGGCCGCAAAGAATTGCGCAAGAGTATCCAACTTGTCCGCCAGGCTCACAGCCACCGTCACTGGCGCAGTGGGCACATCATCACCCTGCCCGACCGGCTTGTAATGGTCACGGATGGCATCGGCGACGGCATCGCCTTCGCCCTGCGCGCGGGCATAATAGCCACCCATGATGCCCTGCAGTTCGGGGAATTCGCCGACCATTCCGGTGACAAGGTCCGCCTTGCACAGCCGCGCGGCGCGTTCGGCCTGGTCTGCGAGGTCGGCAATGTTCCCCTCCCGCACGCGGGAGGGGTTAGGGGAGGGGCTCGCCAAAGGCGAGCTTTGCTGTGCCGACGGCAGTGACCCTCCCCCGGCCCCGTGGAGCCTCTCGGACCAGTCCGGGGGACTGGTCCCTCCACGCGCTTGCGGGAGGGGAGTAATTATACCCTCTTCCACCAACCAACGCGCCAGTTTCGCCACGCGTTCGACCTTGTCGGCAACGCTGCCCAGTTTCTCATGAAACGTGATCTGCGTCAGCTTCTGTGCCTGATCGTCCAACGCGACCTTCAGATCCTGTTCCCAGAAGAATTTCGCATCCGACAGCCGCGCCGCGAGTACCTTTTCATTGCCGGCAACAATCGCAGCCCCGCCGTCATGCGCGTCGATATTCGCGGTGCAGACAAACGCATTGGCAAGCTTGCCATTGCTGTCGTGGCACACAAAATATTTCTGGTTCACGCGCGCGGTCAACTGAATGACCTCTTGCGGTACCTCCAGAAAGGCGGGGTCAAAACGGCCAAGCATTGGCACTGGCCATTCGGTCAGTCCGGCATTTTCGATGACAAGCCCTTCGTCCGCCACCAAACTCAGGCCAGCAGCCTTGGCAGCCGCTTCGGCGCCGTCGCGGATGATGCGGCAGCGTTCGGAGAAATGGACCAGCACGTGGCACGCGCGCAGCTTCTCGATATAGTCGCCTGCATTCCCAATCATTATTGGGCCGCTGTGATGGAACCGGTGGCCCATCGTGGCCGCGCCACTGACGATACCGTCAATTGCGCAAGGCACGACTTCATCGCCAAGCAATGCAACGATGCCCTGCAGCGGGCGGACCCAGCGCAAGCTTTCGGTGGAAATCGATGCTGCGCCCCAGCGTTGCGATTTCGGCCATGGAAAGGCGCGAATGATCGCCGGAATCGCTTCAGCCAAAACGTCGGCGGTCTGCCGCCCCGCCTTTTCCACGACGGCAAAATAGACGCCATCGCGCTCGGTCAGCTGATCCTGCGTGAGCCCAGTCTTGCGCAGGAAGCCTTCCATTGCCTGTGGCGGCGCGCCGACCTTGGGCCCCTTGGTTTCTTCGGAGACAGCCTCGGTCGCCAGCGGCAGCCCCATCGCGATAAGCGCGAGACGGCGCGGCGTTGCGAAGGTTTCAACCGATGCCGCCGCCAACCCGGCCTTGGCGAGCGCACCGCTGAACAAGCGGGCCAGATCTTCCTTGGCCTTCACCTGCATACGTGCCGGAATTTCTTCGGAGCGGAGTTCAAGCAGGAAGTCGGTCATAGTAATTCACCGTCATGCTGAACTTGTTTCAGCATCCATCGTACCCCGCAAGCCGAAGGGTAGTGAGGAGACATGGACCCTGAAACAAGTTCAGGGTGACGAATCCAAACATCATTTCGGTCGTCACGCACCATCACGCGGCCCATCCGTTCTTTTCCATCCAGGCCTGGCAGCTGCCTTTGGCGAGGTCGCGGACTCGGCCCATGTAGCTGGCGCGTTCCTGCACGGAGATGACACCGCGCGCCTGTAATATGTTGAAGATGTGGCTGGCCTTGATTGCCTGTTCGTAAGCGGGAATCGGGATGCCGCGGTCGAGGCAGTTTTCGCATTCCGCCGTTGCTTTTTTGAAGGCATCGAACAGCATGTCGGTGTCGGCGATTTCGAAATGATAGGCGCTCATCTCCCGCTCATTCTCGCGAAAAATGTCGCCATAGGTCACTGCGGGGCGGTCTGCCGTGGCGTTGTTATACGCAAGGTCGAAGATGCTGTCCTTGTTCTGGATATACATCGCCAGACGTTCCAGACCATAAGTCAGCTCACCCGAAACTGGCTTGCAGTCAAAGCCGCCCATTTGCTGGAAATAAGTGAACTGCGTAACCTCCATGCCGTCGCACCAGACTTCCCAGCCAAGGCCCCAGGCGCCAAGCGTCGGGCTTTCCCAGTCATCCTCGACAAAGCGGATGTCGTGCAGCAGCGGGTCGATGCCGATCGCATTGAGGGAGCCCAAATAGAGCTCCTGCAAATCGGGCGGGCTTGGCTTCAGGATCACCTGATATTGATAATATGCGCCCAAGCGGTTGGGGTTCTCGCCATAACGGCCATCGGTCGGGCGGCGGCATGGCTGCACAAAGGCGGCGTTCCAAGGGTCGGGTCCAAGCGCGCGCAGAGTGGTCGCGGTGTGAAACGTGCCAGCACCCATTTCCATGTCGTAGGGCTGCAATATCGCACAGCCTTGCCTGCCCCAATAATCATGGAGCGTGAGGATCAGGTCCTGAAAACTGAGTGGGGAAACGTCGGACATGGCAAGCCATTGGCGGAGATAGGCGGCTAAATCAAGTTTCGGAATATGCGCATCGAATTTTGTCAGCCGTGCATTTCTTTTTGTAAGGGGTTGTTGACATCGTGCGCGAATCGCATTAGTAAGGTGTCCATGACACAAAGACATCACAACCTGACATGAAAAATCAGCTGAAAGTGTTGCGCGCCATGCGCAATTGGAGCCAGGCCGATCTGGGCGAGCATCTCGATGTATCGCGACAAGCGGTCAACGCGATCGAGACGGGGAAATATGACCCGTCACTGCCGCTGGCATTCAAGATTTCGCGGCTGTTTGAATTGCCAATCGAGGAGATTTTCGATGATGAGTTTAAAGGAGAGCATCATGGTTGACCCGGTCGAGGAAGAGAACGCAGGCGGACGGCAAGTCATTTGGATGATGCTGGCCACCCTTGGGATTATGGCGACCATTGGTGCCATCATTGGTTTTCTTGCAGCGTACCAGTCAGAAGGCAGCCGGCCGTTGGATGCCCCAGCCATTATTACTCTGACTGTGTTGACCGCTATTCTTGCCGCACTTGGCGTTATTATTTGGCGCGGCCGACACAAGATGAAGAACAGCGGCTTTAGGGTAACAAGCCGCGATAAAATGAACGGCCGGATAATATGGGGCAGTGCTATCTTTGGTGGCGTGATTGCGCTCGCGCTTATCGCGGCCGATATCAAGGGCGCCAACGAAGGCAATATCTTCGGCAATGGTTCAATTCCCGGTGCTCTGGCTATCATACTGAGTGTGGCCATTGGCATCGTCCTGCCAACCGTCACATATTATTGGCACAAGCGCGTGATTGATGAACAAGAAGAAGCTGCATACCGTACAGGCGCTCTCATTGCGATCTATGCCTTTTGGTTTATCGCGCCTGTCTGGTGGCTGTTGTGGCGCGGCGGGATGTTGCCCGAACCCAATGGCGTGGCACTTTACCTGATGACCACGTTTGTGGCCACGATCATCTGGTTCTGGAAAAAATACGAATAATATCGGGTCCAAAATCCTCGAATTCCCTTCCCATTTTTAATTACAGGAGAATATCAATGCGTATTATTTTGAAGAATTTGCTGACTGCCACTGCGACATGCGCATTGGCATGGGCGGTGCCCGCAGCTGCACAAAACACCCCTACCGAAGCTCCCGCCTCGGTCGAAGCACTTGACCCGGTCAAGGTTGCGCCAGTGGCCGTGAAAGACGTCGATCCCGCCTTGTGGGTGGTGAAGGACGCCGATACGACGGTTTACCTGTTTGGCAGCGTGCACATCCTGAAACCCGGCCTTGGCTGGTTTGACGATGGCGTAAAAACGGCATTCGATTCATCAGACCAACTGATTCTCGAACTGGTCGAGCCACCTGCAGCGGAAACCCAAGCACTATTTGGCAAGCTTGCGATGGATCAGCAAGGCAAGGCTCTGCGGTCCAAGATGACCGACGCCGACCGCGCTGTGTACGAAGCTGCTGTTACCAAGCTTGGTATCCCCACCGCGGCGCTTGACCCGTTTGATCCTTGGGCAGCGGCCATCACGATTTCGCTGCTGGCGATTCAGAAATCCGGCTTTGACCCCAATAGCGGCGTTGAGAAGCAACTGACGGCCGCAGCGAATGCCGCCAAAAAGCCAATTGGCGGCCTGGAAACCATGGAGTTTCAACTTGGCGTATTTGACACGTTGCCCGAATCTGAACAAATCGCTTTCCTGGTCGAAACCGCAAAACAGATTGATGACGCCGGTGCAAATATGGACAAGATGGTCGACCTGTGGGGGGCTGCTGATTCCGAAAAGCTGGCGCAGCTCATGAACGAAGGGATGACCAGCCGGACATTATATGACGCGTTGCTGACCAAGCGGAATGCCAATTGGGCAAAGTGGATTTCGGCGCGGATGGCAAAACCGGGTGTGACCTTCATTGCGGTCGGCGCTGGGCATCTGGCAGGCGACACCAGCGTGCAAAGTCTGCTTCCCGCTTATGGCCTGAGCGCAACACGGGTAGCCTATTAAGAATTGATATGTAACACGCACGAAGGTCGGGCCGATGAAGCCCGGCCTTCGTCTATTTTTGCAGGATCGATATGGAACAGATGCAAGTCAATGATGCTGCGGCGACGACATCACCGGAACGGGTGCCCTATCCTGGCCTGTTGCCCACCATTGGCTTCATCCTGTTATATTTTATGCTCCAAGGGCTTTGCACTGTCCTGATCATGGCAGCGATCAGTGACATGGCCGCCAAGCCAACCTCGATGGCGATCATTTCCGGCCTCGTCGGATCGGCCGTGATTCAGTTGATATTGATGTGGCTCTATCTGCGCAAAAATGACCGGATCAAATTATTGGGTCTTCATGACTTTGGCAAAATTCCCCTGCATAAAGCCACTGGTCTGGCGTTCCTGTTGGTGGTCGCCGCCATGATCTTCAATTTTTTGTACGCGCAATATGTCATTCCCGGCATTGGCATGCAGGACGACATGAAAAAAATTCTCGCTGAAATTGCGCGCACGCCCGTCAATATGGCAGCCATGTTTGTTGCCATCGCGATCGCCGCCCCGATTGTGGAAGAATTGCTGTTTCGTGGGTTTCTGCAAAATGCACTGACCAAATATGTGCCCATTTGGGGCGCAATCATATTGTCGTCATTCCTGTTTTCACTGGTGCATCTGCAACCTTATGCCATCCCCGGTCTTATGTCGCTAAGCCTCGCCTTTGGCTATTTGTACCATCGTACCGGGTCGCTGCGCACCAATATCGTGCTGCATATGGCCAACAACGCGTTTGCGTTGTTTGTGTCGCAAGTCCTGAATTAAACCACCACAGGCTCAAGCAGGCGCAGCGTGCCTGCATCGGCGTCCATTTCGGCCATGCCGCCGACGGGCAGCGTGAACTGGTCCGTGATATGTCCGAAAAAGGCACCCTGATAGGCAGGAATGCCAAGTCCGCCCAGATGCTGAGTCAGCACATCGTTTAGCGTGAACGCACCATAGCTGTTACCCTTGTTGACGCAGTCGGTGCATTGCCCGAACACCACGCCTTTCAGGTTTTTCAATATGCCGGCCAGCCCCAATTGCGTGAGCATCCGGTCGATGCGGTATTCCGCCTCGTCCACATCCTCCAGAAACAGGATTGCGCCATCAAAGCTCGGCAAATAGGGCGTACCGGCGAGCGCCGTCAGCACCGTCAGATTGCCTCCCAACAGCTTGCCTGTCGCTTTGCCATTGCCCGTTCCCAAAACCCGTGTGCGCCAGCGGCGCTGCGCCATGCGGTCCTCGTCGCCCGCCGGATTGGTCAGCGTGGGCGTACCTGCGTCAAAGGCGATGTCGCGATAAATGTCCCACGACGCCTTGCCCCAAGCGCTGCTGGCGTTGGGTCCATGCAATGTCACAAAGCCACCCTTCGCCGCGATCGCCATGTGCAGCGCAGTGATGTCGCTGAACCCCGTAAGCAATTTGGGGTTCGCGCGAATGACGCTCCAGTCAAGAAACGGCAATAGCCGCGCGCTTCCCCAGCCACCGCGCACGGCAAAAATAGCCTTCACCTCTTTGTCCGCAAACATCGCATTGATATCCGATGCGCGGTCTTTGTCCTGCCCGGCGAGATAGCCGTACCGGTCAAGCAAATGCGGCGCGCGCTTGGGCTTCAGCCCCATTGCGACAATCGCCTCTTCCACCAGCTGGATCTGGAACGGATCGTCGCTGGCGGATGCCGGCTCGATCAAGCCGACCGTATCGCCAACACGCAACCGCGATGGCTTTGTGGCAGCTTTCGCCTCACCGGATTTTGCTATAAGCTGCGGGGCCGACAGCAACGCTGCCAGCCCCGTCATGATCTGACGCCGAGTTGCATTCATATCCATACCCGGCAAATCCTTCGGTTTAGAACTTCGTTTCTACTGACATGGTGAACGAACGCCCGCGTGGGTCGGCCACGCGTGGTTCCCAGCTAGAGCCAGCGCCCGTGTTGCTGTCATAGGTGATGGCAAAGGGCGGGTCCTTGTCAAACAGGTTGCGCACGCCAGCAGTGAGGCGGAACTGGTCCAAAACATCCACGCTCACCGAAGTGTTGTACGTGATATAGGGTTTCACTCTTGGATTGAAATTAGGCCGAACGACTGAACCATTCGCAATGCCGGGCAAAGCCTGATTTTTGTATCCGTCACGATAGATTTGCGAGAAGTTGAGGGTGAAGTTATCCTTTGTAAAGGACACAAAAGCGCTGTGCTTCCACTTGAGGCCCAAATCGCCTGCAAAGGTGAACTGGCCGATCAGGCTAGGTCCAAAAGGCGCAGACGGCAGAAACTTTTCGCGTTTTTTCAACAAATAGGTGCCGTCCAGCCCGCCGCTCAACACGCCGCCCAAGACATCGACACCCCCGCGCAGCGCAACTTCAAGCCCTTCTGTCCTGCGCGAACCGATATTGTCGGCGCGCAAATCGATCAGGGTAATGATGTTGTTGGTGCGGGTCACCCGATCCGGGAAGAAGCTGATATTGTCGAGCAGTTGACGCAAGGTCAGAGCGCCAATTGTGTCATCGACCGCAATCGACCAATAATCGACGGAAGCACTGAACCGGCTGGATGGCTGAAAAACGGCTCCAACGCTATACTGCTTGGACGTTTCGGGCCCGAGGTTAAGATTGCCGCCTGAGAGCGTGTCCGGGGTAATGGCAGTGCAACCGGGCAGCAAGCTGACTGTCCCGGTGGGGCATGTGGTTGGGTCAACCAAAGTGTTGCCCGGGTTCGGCGACTGCGTCACACCATTGAAAATCTGGTTGAACGCAGGAACGCGGAAGCCCGTATTGTACGATCCGCGGAACATGAGCCAGTCGACGGGTTGGAATTTTGCCGATATCTTAGGATTAACCGTGGTGCCAAAGCCGCTATAGTCATCGACCCGCACAGCGCCTGTAACTTCAAGCATGTCGAATATCGGCACCAGCACTTCGGCATATGCTGCCTTGACCGTGCGGTTCTTGGGCGTAAGCGCGTTGATATTGTCAAACGCCACGTTAAAAATGTCAGGCGTTCCGGTTACGGCCGATGGCGATCCGTTGAAGCTGTAAGTTTCGCGGCGATAATCCACACCAAGCGCGACCTGGACTGCACCGGCAGGCAAGTCGAACAATGAGCCGGAAATCGATCCGTCGAGTTGCTTCACCTCATATTTACCACCGTAAAGCGTCACGCCTCGAGCGGAAATGGCATTCAACCCGGCCAGTGCGGCGTCAGATTGCGAAAGCGAAAACGGATTGAGGATGCCGCTGTTCAAAAGACCGACAATACCGGGGCGCGATGCGCCTGGCGCTGTCGGTGCGCGCGGATCGATGCCGCCCGAAACGGCGCCAGGTACGCCCGATGCCGCAGCCGCAGCCGCCGATGCAAATGTACCGCGATAATGGTAGCCCGTGCCCAATACAGAAGAAGATTCGCTGCGCGCGTAAGAGCCCCCGGCACGATAGTCCCAACCGTCCCACAACGGACCTTCTGCACCCAACGCCGCCCGCAAGGTTTTTGTGTTCGTTTCATATTCGCGAACGCCGCAAGCGGTACAGCGCCAGCGATACGAAATTGGTTTGCCATAATTGACGGCGATCTGCGGGAATACCGCAACCAATTTGTTATACACGTCATTATATGTCGCTGCTGTGGTCGCGTTCAGCGGATAATATAAGGGCAAGGTCGTGGCATTGCCCGAATATTGGTTGTTTGAAAAACGCTTCGACGAATCGGCGTCGGAACCAGTGATTTCGGCATAAAACTGATGGTCGCCGGCTTTGACGGTTGCGCGTCCGTAATAGGTCAGCGTGTTTAGCGGTTGTTGAAGCACCGCCGCACGGCCGGTATCCCAAGCGCATGCAAATCGCGCTGACGCGTTCGCCCACAATTGCTCGTCATAAGCCATGCCGCCATCCATCGACCCGCACCCAGCGCCGCCTGGAAGATCAAGAATGTTGATGCCGCCACTGGCCGGTACGGTCGCACCAGCCTCAAGCAAGGTAACACCGCTCAAAAGCGAGCCTGTCGGCGCGAACAAAGCATTTATGCCGGTTGGAAACGCCGTCGCAATCGGTGTGCCACGGGTATCAACGGACAAACCGCGATTGGGTTGGTTACCGTTTACAAAGCTTCGTTCGGAACCGTTGAGTGCCTCGCTGATGCTCCTGCTGACCGTGGCCATGATGTTGAAGCCATCTTCGTTCAGATCACCATAGCCGCCAGTGGCAGAAAGGCGATAGATATTGCCACCGCCCGCCTCTGTTACGTCGGCAAATCCGTTCAGCACCAGGCCTTGAAAATTGGTCTTCGTTATGAAGTTGATAACACCGCCAATGGCATCCGTTCCGTAAATCGCGGACGCGCCGTCTTTCAGGACTTCAACGCGCTCAAGCGCCGCTATCGGGATTTGGTTCACATCGACGGCGGATCCGGTCAGGCCATGCGCCGCAACGCGGCGACCGTTGAGCAAAACCAGAGTCGAAGCCGAACCCTGGCCGCGCAAGTTAGCCGCAGACAGACCATTGGTGCCGCGCTGCGCACCTGACGTAACATCGGCATTTGATGCGAGATTGTCTGCGCCATTCCCGTTGGTCGACAGATATGAAATCAGTTGTTCGGGGCTGTTAATGCCTTCGCGAGAAAGATCCGTGGTGGTGATAATTTGCAACGGCAGAGCGCTTTTTGCCGGGTCCTGCTTGATACGGGAGCCGGTCACAATGATCGCGGCGCCTTCGTCAGCGGTGGTTTCGGCCGGGGCCGGCGGAGTTGCGTCTTGCGCAATGGCAGGTGCCGTCAGGCAAGTCGCCAGCAACAAAGTGACGGTGTTCAAATTTCTCATATTATCCCCCTTTTTTATCAGCTCATCCCCGGAGCCATTATTGATTTAAGCTATGCCCACAAATCCTACATTGCAATCGCCTTTCCGCGCAGTTCGACGCGAAAATGGATATGTTTTTAAATCATTTGCAGCATTGTCAACTTGATGGGTTGAAAATCAGCGTTGCAACGCGCAAAAGACAAACATGCTGTCGCAAAAAACCCGATACGCCATTCGCGCCATGCAGCACCTTGCCGATCATTATGGCAAAGGTCCGGTTCAACTTGCGGACATTGCCGAAGCGCAGAAAATTCCGCCCAAGTTTCTGACGGTCATTCTGTCCGAACTTTCGCGATCGGGCCTAGTTGCCTCGCAACGCGGAAAAGACGGGGGCTACTGGCTGGGCGTACCACCGATTGACATCAGCTACGGCGATCTGATCCGCATCATGCGTGGCTCACTGGCGCTTGTCCCCTGCGCAAGCCGTTATGCGCATGAAACATGCAAGAATTGCGTGGAGGAAGACAATTGCCGCACGCGCGCCTTGATGCTTCAGGTCCGCGACAAGACAGCGCAGTTGCTGGATGGCATCCATCTCTCTGACGTCGTCGATGCGGATTCCTATCTTCAGGCGGCGGAATAATAATCCCAAAAACTGGATAGCGTACAAAGAGAACCTTTCATCGCTGAAAGAAAAATGAGAAGCTGAATCATATTGTCAATTTATTTGGTTGAGTTTAGTTCAGCGTCCGGAATGAAGGCGCACTCAAGCGCCCATTCCTAAAGGGGTGCTTATGACCGATCCGGATCACGGACGCGCGGGAGAGCCGGCACATGACACGCTTTCCGAACCCGTCCGGTTTGTGCTTGATGCACTTAAATCACTTCGTTTTGCCGCGATCCAGTTGACTGTCCACGAGGGCAGGCTGGTTCAAGTCGACATCACCGTGCGCACGCGCTTCGCCAACTGATTTCTTCCTCCTAGTCATAGACACAGACCGGTCAGCCGGATGCGTCTGTTTTTGCGAAAGTTACCCATATGCGTTTTCGTGCACTTGGGCCTTCATTGGCCCTGATTACTGTACTCGCGTTGAACGCGCCGGCTTATGCCGCAACTGACACCGCCGGTGATGCAGCCGTTGAAGATGCTGCTCCCGCCGCAGACACTGTCGCCCAGGACGATCCCAGCCGTGGCGATGTCATCATCGTCACTGCGCGCCGCCGTCAGGAAACCGCGCAGGAAGTACCACTCGCCATCTCGGTCATTCGCGGTGATAGCATCGAGTCCACCGGCAACTTCAACGTGGTCAAGCTGCAGCAGCTTGCGCCTACTCTACAGGTCTATGCGTCCAACCCACGCAATACCGCGGTCAATATTCGCGGACTCGGCGTGCCATTTGGCCTGACCAGCGACGGCTTCGAACAGGGTGTCGGCATCTATGTCGACGATGTCTATAATGCCCGCGTTGCAGCTGCCACATTCAATTTTCTGGATGTAGAGCAGGTCGAAGTGCTCCGTGGGCCTCAAGGATCCTTGTACGGCAAGAACACGACTGCTGGCGCGATCAACATCACCACCAATCAGCCGACTTTCAATTTCGAAGGCCGGGCGGAGGTCACCATTGGCAATCTTGGCTTCAAGCAAGCCAAAGCGGCGGTGTCGGGACCGCTATCGGACAAGATCGCAGCGCGGATCGCCGTCTCATCCACCAGCCGCCGCGGAACGATATTCAATGTGACCAGCGACCGTTACATCAATGAACAGGACAATCTTGGCCTGCGCGGAACGTTGCTGTTCCAGCCCAATGATGACCTCAGCATCACATTATCGGGCGACTATAGCAAACAGAATCCCGAATGTTGCGGCACCGTCTTTGTGCGCGTCGGCACGACCCAGCGCCCCTTGGCGCGCCAATATGAGGCGCTCGCCGCCGCACAGAACTACAGCGTTATATCGCGCAATCCTTTCGACCGTCTGACGGATATCGATGCGTCTTTGAACGCGGGCAATATCATTGGCGGCGCATCGTTAAGAGTGAAATGGGACGTCGGACCCGGGACACTCACGTCGATTTCAGCATGGCGTTTCTGGGACTGGAAGCCTGAGAATGACCGGGACTTCACTGGCCTGTCCATTGTCAGCGCTTCGCAAAACCCATCGCAACAGGACCAATATAGCCACGAGTTCCGGTATAATTATGCGGGCGACAGGATCGACTTTGTTGTCGGCGCGTTCGGCTTCAAACAACGCATCGACACGCAAGGTTTCGAGCAGCAGGGCGCTGCCTCGAGCCGCTGGAACCTGACGGGGGCGCTGGCGAACAATCCAGCGGTGTTGGCAGGACTGACCGCGCGCAACACACAATTTCTGAAAAGCACCAGCGCTGCCCTGTTTGGACAGGCAAGCTGGAAACTAACCGATGCGCTGACGATCCAGCCCGGCGTCCGGATCAACTATGACAAGAAATCCGGGTTCTATCAGCGTGTCGTGACCACAGGTTCAGGCGCCTTGCTAACCTGCCCGCAACCGGCCGGATCGATTGGTGCAGCGCAATGCGGCGTGTTCACGCCGCAGACAAGCGCGCCATCGGTCAGCGATTGGAATTTCAGTTACGATCTAAATGCCAATTACAAGCTTGCGCAGGATGTTCTTGCATATGCCAGCTATGCCAAGAGCTTCAAAACCGTTGGGATCAACCAGAACGGGCTGCCGCTTGACGCTGCCGGCGTTCCGATTGCATCGGCGGGTGTCGTGAAGCCTGAATCGGTCAACCATTTCGAGGTTGGCGTCAAAACCCAGTTTTGGGACCGCCGAGCCACATTTAACCTGACGGCATTCCGCACCGATATCAAAAACTATCAGGCAACCGTTACCAATGGCCAATTGGGCGTGTTGCGCGGATATCTGGCCAATGCGGGCAAAGTGCGCTCGCAAGGGCTGGAAGCGGACTTCAAAATCCGCACAAGTGACCGTTTCAGCTCATATCTGAACGGCGCGTACACCGACGCCAAATATGCCAAGTTCGTCGATGCACCCTGCCCGCCTGAATTGTCGGGTGGCACAACCGTCGGCGCTGGACAAACGCCAAGCGCTCCCGGGACGCCAGGTGGCTTGAGCCCAGCAAACTGCGATATTTCGGGCCAGCCACTTCCCGGTGTATCGAAATGGGCGGTATCTTATGGCGCCGAGGTCAACAC